>NZ_JBPAOE010000048.1:0-524 GCF_054051265.1 Vibrio sp. C8 | reverse complement strand
TACGTAAGGAGGTGATCCAGCGCCAGGTTCCCCTAGCGCTACCTTGTTACGACTTCACCCCAGTCATGAACCACAAAGTGGCAAGCGTCCTCCCGAAGGTTAAACTACCTGCTTCTTTTGCAGCCCACTCCCATGGTGTGACGGGCGGTGTGTACAAGGCCCGGGAACGTATTCACCGTGACATTCTGATTCACGATTACTAGCGATTCCGACTTCATGGAGTCGAGTTGCAGACTCCAATCCGGACTACGACGCACTTTTTGGGATTCGCTTACTCTCGCAAGTTCGCTGCCCTCTGTATGCGCCATTGTAGCACGTGTGTAGCCCTACTCGTAAGGGCCATGATGACTTGACGTCGTCCCCACCTTCCTCCGGTTTATCACCGGCAGTCTCCCTGGAGTTCCCGACATTACTCGCTGGCAAACAAGGATAAGGGTTGCGCTCGTTGCGGGACTTAACCCAACATTTCACAACACGAGCTGACGACAGCCATGCAGCACCTGTCTTACAGTTCCCGAAGGCAC
>NZ_JBPAOE010000047.1:0-554 GCF_054051265.1 Vibrio sp. C8 | reverse complement strand
CTTAACTTGCTGTCCAACGATAGCTTAGGTGAAGACGCGTCAAGCATTACGTCGATTAATGGTGTTGCGCTTATTGAATTGACGGGTGAGCAGACGCAATCCATCAAAGTTGACAATGGTACGGTGGTTATTACTTCCGCGGGAACGATGACGTTTGTACCGGATGAGAATTTCAATGGTAAAGCGGTCTTCAAATACACCGTCGAAGATGCCGACGGTGACAGTAGCACGGCCAAAGTAAAAGTCACGGTGAATGCCGTGAATGATGGGCCGGTCGCGACCGACGATACAGCGACAACGAATGAAGACACCGCGATCACCATTGATGTATTGGCAAACGATACGGATGCTGACGATGATGAGCTCACCATCACGGGTGCGGTTGTTTCAGAAGAGAGCGAAGTCAAAGGTACGGTTGCGATTGTGGACGGTGAATTGAAGTTCACGCCTGCAGAGAATGCAAGTGGTACCGCCACGATTGAGTACACCATCAGTGATGGTAATGGTGGCACGGCTACCGCAACGGTGACGGTAACGGTCAATCCAGTAAACGA
>NZ_JBPAOE010000046.1:0-603 GCF_054051265.1 Vibrio sp. C8 | reverse complement strand
AGTCTCTGGATATAGACCCGAAACCGAGTGATCTAGCCATGGGCAGGTTGAAGATTGAGTAACATCAATTGGAGGACCGAACCGACTAATGTTGAAAAATTAGCGGATGACTTGTGGCTAGGGGTGAAAGGCCAATCAAACTCGGAGATAGCTGGTTCTCCCCGAAAGCTATTTAGGTAGCGCCTCGGACGAATACTACTGGGGGTAGAGCACTGTTAAGGCTAGGGGGTCATCCCGACTTACCAACCCTTTGCAAACTCCGAATACCAGTAAGTACTATCCGGGAGACACACGGCGGGTGCTAACGTCCGTCGTGGAGAGGGAAACAACCCAGACCGCCAGCTAAGGTCCCAAATTACTACTAAGTGGGAAACGATGTGGGAAGGCTCAGACAGCTAGGATGTTGGCTTAGAAGCAGCCATCATTTAAAGAAAGCGTAATAGCTCACTAGTCGAGTCGGCCTGCGCGGAAGATGTAACGGGGCTAAGTAGTAAACCGAAGCTGCGGCAATGCGATTTATCGTATTGGGTAGGGGAGCGTTCTGTAAGCCGTTGAAGGTGTGTTGTAAAGCATGCTGGAGGTATCAGAAGTGCGAATGCTGAC
>NZ_JBPAOE010000045.1:0-615 GCF_054051265.1 Vibrio sp. C8 | reverse complement strand
CGAATTAGTCGCTTGGAAAGAGAAAAATCCATACTAAAAAAGGCCACCGCTTTCTTAATGTCGGACGAACTCGAACGTTCTCGCTAATTGACCAGTTGAGGGAGCATGAATCGGTCAAGATGTTTTGCGAGCTGTTCAACGTCGCTTCTTCCTGTTACTACGCGTTTAAGCAGAGAAAGCCGGATGCCAATCGCATTCGGCTAGCCAGCCGAATTAAAGAACTCTTCAATATGAGTCGTGGCTCTGCTGGCAGTCGCACTCTTGTATCTATGTTGCGTTCAGAATGTTGCGTTCAGAAAACATCGAAATTGGGCGATTCAAGGTGAGGCAGATAATGCAAGAAGCCGGTCTGCTGAGCAAACAACCAGGCTCGCACCGGTATAAGCATGCCAAATCAGAGCGACTAGATATTCCGAATCTGCTGAAGCGTGAATTCTCTGAGGCTGCTCCAAATCGAGTGTGGTGCGGTGACATCACTTACATTTGATCGGGTTCAAAGTGGAGTTATCTAGCCGTAGTGCTTTATCTATTTAGTCGACGCGTCGTGGGTTGGTCTCTATCGGATAAGCCTGATGATGAAGAATTAGCTTCTAAAGCCTTGGATATGGCTTGGGA
>NZ_JBPAOE010000044.1:0-252793 GCF_054051265.1 Vibrio sp. C8 | reverse complement strand
TACAAGAGAGAAGACTTAACTTTGATTTTCATCAACGAGTGCCCACACAGATTGATAGGTTTAAATTGTTAAAGAGCTTTGTTTTGCGAGGCATTCCTCTCAAAACGGACGGTCATTTTAGCGAGTAAACATTCAGAGTCAACCACTTTTTTAGTTAATTTTCTTTAACTTAAGAAATTTAACTTTCCGTCATATTTTCCAACATTCTTTTATTCAGAATTGCTGGTCAACGGAGGCGCATTATAGGGAGGAAAAATGAGTTGGCAAGGAGAAATCAGCCTAAAAACCAAGTTTTCAGACTGATTGATTAAGAAAGAAACAAATCGTGTTTTATCTAAGCGAATTTGCCATAAAACAGCTTATAGAGACTCTAACTTTTGCACTCGTTGATTCAAGTTGGCGATAGAGTGATGTACTTCTTCAACTAAATTGAGGTATTTCGCTTCGTCGCTATGACGGTATGCAATCTTACCGTTGACGAAACTCGCTTTAATATAAGAAGGCTCTCCGGCCATTATCGGAGACATTGATAAATCGTGACAGCCAGACAAGCGCGGCTGGTTAATATCGTATAAGACAATATCAGCGGCATACCCAACATCTATGGTTCCCACACCTTCTAAGCCCAGAATATCTGCCCCGCCTTTACTTGCCCAAGTAAGCACTTGTTCTAAGGTTGTGGCTTTAGGGCCATTTTGCGCTCGATGAATCAACCAAGTCAGGTTTAGTTCTTGAAGCATAGAACCGGATTCAGCCGATGCAGAGCCATCAACGCCAATCGATATCGGCATCCCAGCTTTTTCCATCGCTATAACAGGAGCAACCCCACTACCTAATCGACAATTAGATGTAGGGCAATGAGCAATGCCTGTCTTCGTTTCTGCAAGTAGCTTTATATCTTGCTCAGTCGCTTTGACTAGATGTGCAAACCAAACATCGTCACCAAGCCAATCACAGCTTTGTGCAAACTCAACGATGCCTTTACCATATTTAGCTAATGATTGCTCGTTATCAAAATCCACTTCTAGCATGTGTGAATGCATACGTAACTTTTGGCTTCTCGCGTATTCAGACAATAGACGAAGATCACTTGGAGTCGAAGAGTGAGCAATCGTTGTTGGGGCAACCACCAGCTTACGCATGGCAAATTCGCCTTCTTGGTGATAACGACTACGGGTAGATTCCAAGCGGTTTATCATCAACTCAACGGATTCAGGCTCAACGCCTGCTTTCGCTAATCCTTTATGTGTTCCTTTAACTGTCGCACCACCGCGACATAAAACCAGTCGAATTCCCATTTCATCTGCTGCTTGCCAAACCGCCTCTTCTAATTCCATCGATGAATTGGCGTGATAGAGATAATGGTGATCCGCACAAGTTGTTGCGCCAGACCGTAGCAACTCATAGAAACCAAGTTTCGCGGCTGAATACATGATCTCTGGCGTGATTTGAGGCCAGTAGCGGTAAGGAACATTTGCAAGCCAGTCGCCCAGCCCATCATTAATACCTGTAGGTATCCCTTTCAAGATTGACTGAGCAATATGATGATGAGTATTCACAAAACCCGGATAGATAACACAATCACTGGCATCAATAATTTCTTCACCCTGCTCTGGCAACAAGCTCTGCCCTAGCTCGGCGATGATACCGTTATGAATTCGTATATCTTTACAGTCTTGTTTAGGAGAAAAGACACTGCTGGCATTTTTAATTAAGTAGTTCATCAAAACTTCCTTTTATACAAGCCTCGTGTGTTACATAGGCTTATTCGTTTTTGAGCAATGTCCCAGAGCTCGCTTACTCCTAACCGCTTCTACTCATTTAACATATACAAAACATTATCTGTTCTGAGCATTCAATCTTAATGTATACAATGCAAATTGCAGACCACCACTCTCACCTTAGTCGTTACATTTCCAGCTCAGAAAATATGCACCAAGATTGAGCCTTGCGACACTGGAATGCATTACAAAGGTGCAATTGCATACAATATTTATCCAATATCTTATTTGTATTGTATACAACCCTATCTGACGATATTTCCTCTGTAACGCCCATCCGTTAACGGTTAGTTAACGTACCGTTAATTAACTCCCATTTGTTTTTCAATTTTTGGCACAACGATTGCTCTGTGAACAATGGAAGTGTGAGTAGAAGCGGTTAGATACCAATGACGGTATCGGGACATTGCTCATAGTTAGCTAAAGGATGCAGTCAACACTTGCTGCACTTTAGAGTGAAAAGGAAGACACGGAGTAACTATGAAAACTATTTCTAAATTCAACAAACTAAGCCTTTCGCTATCTTTGCTACTTACATCAGCAAGTAGCTTTGCTGCAGACAAAGTCACATTTCAGCTTGACTGGCTTCCAGGCGGGGATAAGGCACCTGTCTATGTTGGCGTTCAACAAGGATTTTTCGCCGAACAAGACTTAGATGTAACCATTCTGGGAGGTAAAGGCTCTACTGATGCGATTACAAAGATTGCAACAGGTACGGCTGATATCGGTTCCGCAGATATTGTTGCTCTGTTAGTAGCGAAAGCGAATGACAACGTCCCAGTTAAAGCCATCTACTCTCTATTTAGCAAAGCACCTTACGCATTCTACGTACTGGATGATTCAGGTATAAATTCAGTGAAAGATGTCTCAGGCAAAACCATCGCGACTTCTCCATTTACTTCAGCGAACGTTTTCCTTCCCCTGATGCTAAAGAAAAACGGCATTAAAGAAGAGAGTGTCAAAGTGTTAAAAGCAGATCCGGGCGCACTTAACCCAATGCTGATCACTGGTCAATCTGACGTGATGATTTCTTGGATGACAGACCGTGTTAAAAATGAACAACAAGCAGCAGAAGCAGGGAAAAAGCTGACGGTATTGCCATGGTATGACGCAGGTCTAGAGTTCTACTCTTCTTCTATTATTGCCAGCGACAAGTTTATGTCTGAAAACCCAGATGTGGTGAAACGCTTTGTGAAAGCTTATGCAAAAGCGGTCGAATACACCTGGGCTCATCCTGAAGAAAGTGGCGCGTACGTTACGAAAATGGTTCCTGAAGTGGACTCAAAACAAGCGGCTGACACCATTAAGTCGATTCATGGTCTCGTCATGAATGAAGTGTCTCAACGTGACGGCGTTGGTCAGTTCACGCCATCTCGTCTAAGCGATACATGGAAATGGACAGCAGAGGCTCAAGGTCTAGATCTCAGCAAACTTGACCCAGAAACAGCGGTTGATCGTCAGTTTTACGAGGGAGTGAACTAATGCAACCATTTGTTTCGTTCAAGCGTATAGGTCATACCTATAACTCTGACAAACATTCGGTTACGGTTCTCAACGATGTCGACTTCAATGTTGAAAAACATGAGTTCGTCGCCATCGTTGGACCTTCAGGTTGCGGCAAGTCTACCTTGCTGCGCCTACTGTCAGGGTTGATCATTCCAACACAGGGTGAAATTTCCGTCTTCGGACATCCAGTAACAGGACCGCGTGAAGACATCGGTATTGTGTTCCAAAAACCAACACTACTGCCATGGAAAAACATCCTCGATAACATTCTGTTTCCGCTTAAACATAAGTTCAACTATGTCAGCCAGAAAGACCGTCAAAATGCACAAGAGTTATTGAATACTGTGGGTTTAGCTGGTTTTGAAAACAGCATGCCAGACCAACTTTCCGGTGGGATGCAGCAGCGTGTTGGTATTGCGCGAGCGTTATTACTGAATCCAGACATTTTGATCATGGACGAACCATTCTCTGCACTCGATGCGTTAACACGTGAAGAAATGGGCTTTGAACTGCAAAAAATCTGGATGGAAAAACCAAAGACGGTGCTGTTTATCACTCACTCCATTTCTGAAGCGGTATTGCTCGCTGATAAAGTGCTGGTCATGGGACCTCGCCCAAGTACCGTGCTGGAAGAGATCAAGATCGATCTGCCTCGACCACGTAATATCCATACGTTGCAAGACGCTAAATTTGGTACTTACACCAACAAAATTCGCGAGTATTTCTATCGTTCAGAAAAGAGCAACGTAGCAAGCAGTGAAGGAACAGATAGTCAGGATAAAGACAACGTTGAGCCGATTCGTCGCACCGTGGCTTAATTGGCTTAAACGAATTTGTCTCTTGTTAAAGGATTAACTATGAAACGCTATTTTTCTCAATGGTCACAAAACTGGCTGCCACTAATTGCAATATTAGCGATCATTCCTATTTGGGAAGCCATCTGTAAAATATTCTCAATACCAACGTTTATCTTGCCAGCGCCTAGCGATATCGCTATCGCTTTCACTCAGGTATCAATGGAACGTTGGCTCGATAACTTATGGGCAACTCTGCGCATTGCGTTGCTTGGCTTTGTCATCTCGTTTTTGATTAGCATCCCTCTCGCTATCATGATGGTGAATTCTAAGTTCCTTACCCGTGCGTTGTTTCCAATTCTGGTTGTGATTCAATCCACACCAGTGGTTGCCATCGCGCCACTACTGATTGTGATTTTGGGAACAGGCGATGCGCCTCGTCTGACGATTACTTGCTTAATTACTTTCTTCCCATTAGTGGTTTCAGCCACTACAGGTATGTTGGCTACGCCGCCTGAGCTGATTGAACTGTCACGTTCACTGAGCGTAAAAAACAGCAAAACCATCTGGCAGATTCGCCTGCCTTACTCTATTCCACATATTTTCAGCGGCGTGAAAGTTGCCATCACTTTAGCGGTCATCGGCTCGGTTATTGCTGAATTCGTCGCGGCTGAAAAAGGTCTAGGTTACTTGGTTCAGTTCTCAACCTCATATTTCAAAATCCCACAAGCTTTTGCAGCACTGGTGTTTCTATCTCTAGTCAGTATGTTGCTGTTCAAAGCTGTAAGCTGGGTGCAAAAAGGTTACTTCTCTTGGAGCCTGACTGAAGAAGAAAAGCAGCGATAACACAAGGAAAGATAATGCTTAATCAAGAAACGGATTTTAAGTTGTTGCGCTACAGCTTCTCTTTGGCAGAGGAAGCAAAAACGAGGGGCATTCACCCATTTTCAGCAGTACTGGTCGATGAACACGGTGAAATTTTACTGGAAGAGATCAACGGTTACTTACCCGATTTAGATATGACGGGTCATGCTGAGCGAGTGATCATGACCCGAGCCAGCAAACTGTACCGCCCAGATTATCTTAACCGTTGCACTCTATACGTATCGGCAGAGCCATGCGCGATGTGCGCGGGTGCTATTTATTGGGCAGGCGTAGGACGTGTTGTCTACGGTCTGAGCGAAGCCAAACTCAAAGAGTTAACCGGAAATCATCCTGAGAACCCAACTTTGGCACTTCCATGCCGAGTGGTTTTTGAATCAGGTCAGCGCGAAGTGGAAGTTATCGGTCCGCTACTTGAAGAAGAAGCAGAACAAGTCCAGCACGGAGTTTGGTAGAAATTTCATTTTATATTTGCTCAATCTATTTAACGCCACAGCTAGGCGACAAGTGAATGAACACAGTCAACAACGCTGCGGCGCTAAAAGGAAGAGTAGAAAGACGGAGTAGAAGCGGTCTGTAATACCAAGACTAAGGTTCTTGGCTTATTGCTGGACATTGCTCCAATAACAAGCGAATGCTTAATTGGAGAAAACAATGACTCAATCATATCTTTTAGACGAGCTTAACTTTGAAACAACCATCGGTGGCAAAGGGCTAGAAACCACAGACACGGTGATCCCTCTAATCAACCTACATGATTTTGATCAGCGTCGTGAAGAGATCACCGAACAGCTCTGGAAAGCCGCAACAGAAGTTGGCTTTTTCCAACTGGTTGATCACGGTATCGCTTTAGCCGATATCGAAAAGTCCTTTAAGTTAAGCGAACAATTCTTTGCCCTTCCTATGGAAGCAAAACATCAGTTTCCTTTAAAAGAAGGGTTAAATGCCGGTTGGGAGTTCAAACAACAAGTTCGCCCGTCAACGGGCACGGCGGATCAAAAAGAGTCTTACCAAATCACATTGCCTCACATGAGTGATCTTTGGCCCAGCAATGATCTTGTTGAAGATTTTGAATCGCACCTGCTTTCATTTGAATATCAAGCTTGGCAACTGGGGATGAAAATTCTTTCGTGCTTCGCGGATAAATTGGGCTTTGAGCGCGACTTTTTCACTAAAGCGCATCAAAGAGAGTCTGAAAATTACCTTAGCACCTTGCGTATGCTTCACTACTTGCCAATGAAAGAAGTGCCTCAAAACGGAACATTCTGGCGCGCAGGTGCTCATACTGACTTTGACTGTTTGACCATGGTATTTCAGCAAGAAAACCAAGGTGGACTTCAAGCCGCAGCAGGTAAAGACGCAAAAGAGAATCTAGTGTGGAGTACCATCGTACCTAAAGCCGGTGTGATTACGTGTAACATTGGTGACATGTTAATGCGTTGGAGTGATGATTTGCTGAAATCGACGCTGCACCGCGTCCGTATGCCAACTGCGGAAGAGAATCAAGATTCCCGCTACAGCATGGCGTTCTTCTGCCAAGCAAACCGTGACCAAATCATTCAAGGTCCCCAAAAAGTTTACGAACCAATCACAGCGCAAGACTATTTGAAAATGCGCATTAACGCCAACTTTGCTAAATGATCCTAACCTAGCATTTGAATCGATAGACGAGCTTTATAAATTCAATATATGGGAATACAAAAAAAGCCATGCACTCGCATGGCTTTTTCTATTACTGCTGAAGACAACTATTGGCTGGCGATAATATTGCCATCGCGAACCCCAAGCTGAATAGCCTTGCCCGGTACAAATTTTCCAGACAGAATCGATTTCGCCAACGGGTTTTCCACATTTTGTTGGATAGCACGTTTCAACGGACGAGCACCATACACAGGGTCAAAACCAACTTGAGCAATCAACTCCAACGCATCTTCACTCACGATCAAATCGTAGTCTTTTTCAGCCAAGCGTTTATGTAAACGCTCCAACTGAATAGAAGCGATAGACTTGATATGTTCTCTGCCAAGCGGATGGAACACTACCGATTCATCAACACGGTTTAAGAACTCGGGACGGAAATGTTTGGTAACGGTTTCCATCACTCGCTCTTTGATACCTTGGTAATCCAGCTTCGCGAAGTTCTCTTGAATGCTCGAAGAGCCTAAGTTTGACGTCATGATCACCACAGTATTGCGGAAATCAACCGTACGACCTTGACCATCAGTTAAACGACCATCATCAAGCACTTGCAACAAGATGTTGAACACATCTGGATGCGCCTTTTCCACTTCGTCCAACAAGATAACCGAGTAAGGTTTGCGGCGAACCGCTTCGGTTAAATAACCGCCCTCTTCATAACCTACATAACCCGGAGGCGCACCGACCAATCGAGCCACAGAGTGTTTCTCCATAAACTCAGACATATCGATACGAACCATGGCATCTTCACTATCAAACATGAAGTGAGCCAACGTTTTACAAAGCTCCGTTTTACCGACACCAGTTGGACCTAAGAATAGGAACGAGCCAATCGGTTTATTCGGGTCAGATAAACCAGCGCGGCTACGACGAATCGCATTCGCAACAACTTCAACAGCTTCAACCTGCCCGATAACGCGTTTATGCAATACATCTTCCATGCGAAGCAGCTTCTCTTTTTCTGCCTCAAGCATTTTAGACACAGGAATACCGGTTTGTTTGGACAGCACTTCTGCAATCTCATTGTCTGTGACTTTATTGCGTAACAAAGTCATCTCTTGCATTTCAGCTTGAGCCGCGAGATCGAGCTGTTTTTCCAACTCAGGAATTCGACCATATTGAAGTTCAGACATACGGCTTAAATCACCGGCACGTCTCGCAACTTCCAAATCCATACGCGCTTGGTCAAGTTCCGTTTTTATGTGCTGAGTTCCTGACAATGCTGCTTTTTCTGTTTTCCAGACTTCTTCCAGCTCGGCGTACTCACGCTCTTTAAGACCCAACTCCTCGTTAAGAATACTCAAGCGTTTTTCACTGGCTTCATCGGTCTCATTTGACAGCGCTTGCTGTTCAATTTTCAACTGAATAATACGACGTTCCAGTTTATCCAAAGCCTCTGGTTTAGAGTCGATTTGGATACGAATGCTAGATGCCGCTTCGTCAATCAAGTCGATTGCTTTGTCTGGTAACTGACGATCGGATACATAACGATGAGACAGTGTCGCCGCCGAAACAATCGCAGGGTCAGTGATCTCTACATGGTGGTGAAGTTCATAGCGCTCTTTCAAACCACGTAAAATTGCGATGGTATCTTCAACACTTGGCTCATCCACCAGCACTTTTTGGAAACGGCGCTCAAGAGCCGGATCTTTTTCAATGTACTGACGATATTCATCAAGCGTCGTCGCACCAACACAGTGGAGCTCACCACGAGCCAATGCAGGTTTGAGCATGTTTCCGGCATCCATTGAGCCTTCGCCTTTACCTGCACCCACCATAGTATGAAGCTCATCAATGAACAGAATGATGTTGCCTTCTTCTTTGGCTAGCTCATTCAACACCGATTTCAATCGCTCTTCGAACTCTCCACGATATTTAGCACCAGCAACCAGTGCGCCCATATCGAGAGAGAGAACGCGTCGTCCACGCAAACCTTCTGGGACTTCGTTATTGATAATACGTTGTGCTAAACCTTCAACAATTGCCGTTTTACCCACACCCGGTTCACCAATGATCACTGGGTTGTTTTTGGTACGACGTTGTAACACTTGAATGGTTCGGCGGATCTCATCGTCACGACCAATCACAGGGTCAAGTTTGCCCTGCTCTGCTCGTTCAGTCAGATCAATTGTGAATTTTTCCAGAGCCTGACGTAGCTCCTCCGCATTTGGGTCATTCACTTTCTGACCACCACGGATCTTTTCAATCGCATCTGATACTTTTTTCTCGGTTAAGCCAAACTCTTTCAGGAGCTGACCTAGCGGGCCACGATCTTCAATCGCCGCTAGAAGATAAATCTCAGAAGATATATAAGAGTCTTGGCGTTTTTGAGCGACTTTGTCACACAAGTTGAACAAGGTGCCTAAACCGCTAGAAAGCTGTACATCACCACCGATCCCGCTCACTTTCGGCAAACGATCTAACGTTTCACCCAATTTTGAGCGAAGCTGCATGACATCGACGTCAAGCATAGTCAGCAATGGACGAATTGGACTGCCATTTTGATCAAGCAGCGCAACCATCAGGTGCACGGGTTCGATGTACTGATGATCTCGCCCTAATGCGAGAGACTGCGCATCGGAAATCGCTATTTGGAATTTGCTGGTAAATCTGTCGAGACGCATAACAACCTTCCTAACCTCAACTGAGAAGAACTAATCTTATTACGTTAGGAAAGATGGTTACAGACACACCAATTTTCAAGGTGAGAGTGGAATCTTTTTAGAGAATCCTAATTTTCATTGATCCAGATAAAGGTTGCTTGCCTTCCTGTCACACCATCGCGGCGATAGGAATAAAAACGCTGAGGATCTTGGTAAGTGCATAACCCGCTATCAAAAACTTGATCAATACCGAGTTTAGCCATGCGTAAACGAGTAAGCATTGCCATATTCGCCCACCATTTACCTTGCTGCTTGCCGGGAACAAATGCGGCATTTGCTTTTGAGTCGTAGTCTAAAAATGCCTGTAAAACATCTTCTCCCACTTCAAACGCTTGCGGACCAATAGCTGGACCAAGCCATAACATCACATCATTAGAAAAATGCGTTAGCGCATTTTCAACAATACCACCGGCTAAACCACGCCATCCGGCATGAACAGCAGCCACTTGAGTTCCCTGAGTATTGGTGATCAAAACAGGCAAACAATCCGCGGTCATTGCACAACAAACAATATTAGGTGACGAAGTAATCACACCGTCTGCATCAAGGACATCATTGGTTGATTGAGAAACTTCCAACACCGCTGTTGAGTGGGTTTGATTTAACCACACAGGGACTGTCGGCATTTCGGTTTGCTGTTGCAACAGATCTCTGTTGCGCTGCACAAGAATGGGATCATCCCCAACATGCATGCCTAAATTAAGCCCTTCATAAGGCGATTTCGAACTACCGCCAATACGTGTAGAAGCAAAAGCTTTGACTTGTTTAGGTGCATTCCAGTTAGGAGTGATCCAATTCATCTTAAAACCTATTGATTAATACTCTTCCATTGGATTCTGCTGCGTATCAGCACGTAATGCTTCGGTCATGGTAACCATATCTTCTGGCACAGGTGCATGAAATTCCATTTCTTCCCCGGTCGCTGGGTGCTTGAATTTCAACATAACCGCGTGTAGCGCTTGGCGATCAAAGTTACGGATCATATCCGTTAACTCTTGAGACGCACCTTTTGGAATACGTGCACGACCGCCGTATGCAGTATCACCCAACAGAGGATGCTGCAAATAGGACATATGAACACGGATCTGGTGTGTACGACCCGTTTCAAGACGCAGGCGAATACGTGTATGTTCACGGAAATGTTCCGCTACACGATAGTGGGTAACCGCAGGTTTACCCATTGGTGACACAGCCATCAAAGTACGTTTAGTAGAGTGGCGGCCAATTGGCTTGTCGATCATGCCACCAGCCGTCATTTTACCGATCGCGATAGCTTCGTATTCACGGGTAATATTACGTTTTTGCAGTTCACGTACTAATCGTGTTTGTACAGGAACGTTCTTCGCTACCACCATCAAACCTGTCGTGTCTTTATCCAGACGGTGCACAATACCTGCTCGTGGTACTTCTGCAATTGGCGGATAGTGGAACAACAATGCATTCAGCACAGTGCCGTCAGGCGTACCTGCACCAGGGTGAACAACAAAGTCACGAGGTTTGTTGATAACGATAATATCGTCATCTTCATAAACGATATCCAATGGGATGTCTTGTGCTTCCCAACGAACTTCATCTTCTAGTTCAGCTTGCACAGTGATCTCTTCGCCGCCCATCACTTTCGTGCGCGGTTTAGTGACAACTTGTCCATCTACTGTTATTTTGCCGTCAAGTAACCACTCTTTCAGACGTGAACGAGAAAAATCGGCGAACAATTCAGCCACTGCTTGATCTAAACGTTGACCAAGCTGGCTATCTTTTACTGTTTGAGTTAATTCAATCTGCTGAGCCATATCGAACTTTTTTAAAAACCGTGAGACTAATACTCACTAGTATGGATAAAATAATGTCCGCCATTGTATCTGTTACGAAAGAGAAAGTAACCAAACGATTTGAGGAGCCCTGTTGTTCAAGCTAAAACAAGAAACTATTTTTCTGGCTTAAAACAGCTGCTCCAGCTTTAAGATGCTTTATTTTCAAGGAACCCACTCCTGACATGAAATACCAAACTTTATCAGGCTTGCTTGCATTATCACTGTTATTCGGTTGTTCAAGTAAAGATAACATCGTCCCTGACGTGCCACCTTCAGAGCTCTACACTGAAGCTCAATCATCATTACAAAGTGGTAACTGGCTAACTGCCATAGAAAAACTGGAAGCTTTGGATTCACGTTATCCATTTGGTGCTTACTCTGAACAGGTTCAACTTGACCTGATTTACGCCTATTACAAAAATGACGATCTTGCTCTTGGTTTAGCAACCATTGAACGCTTTAGTCGTCTTAACCCAACTCATGAAAAAATGGACTGGGTGCTGTACATGCGTGGCTTAACGCATATGGCTCAAGATCGTAACTTTATGCACGATTTGTTTAATATTGATCGTAGTGACCGAGATCCAGAGCCAGTAAAAGCGGCTTTTGCTGATTTTAAAAAGTTGCTGCAACGCTACCCAGACAGCCCATATGCTGAAGATTCGCAACACAGAATGTTTGCGCTTAAAAATCGCTTGGCTGAATACGATCTAGCGACCGCAGATTTTTACTTACGCAGAGAAGCGTGGATCGCCGCAATTAAGCGTTGTCAGGAACTGCAAAAAACTTACCCAGATACCGAAGCAGCGAGAAAATCACTCACGATCCAGCTTGCCGCCTATAAAGAACTAGGATTAGAAGATTCTATTGCCCGTACTGAAAAGCTCATTCAGCTAAACCCTGAAAACTAATCAGTCAATCTTCAAATAACGTCTCTCAATGAGCCACTGTTTTTACAGTGGCTTTTTTATTTCTATTTGCTGATTTCTCCTTTTGTTCATAAGCTTATGTTTATTCAAGCCGATAGAAATTAATGCAAAGGAGCCGCATTTTGCGTTGGTTACACCGAGGTCTTTTAAGCCTGTTTGTTTTGCTTATCAGTCTCCCTGCGAACAGCATTGAACTATCACCACTAAGTGATAATCCTTATCAAGGTGACTGGCCGATTCTTAAAGATAAAGGTGTCATCCGTGTTGTCGTGTCTGCCGACTTAGGATTTTATTATGTAGAATCAGGTCGTCCGAAAGGTATCGGGGCAGAACTCTTATATCACTTTGAAAAAAGCCTCAAAAAACAAGCTCCTTATGTACACATTCAAATCATTCCGGTTCTCAGAGATGATCTTATCCCTTCTGTCCAATCCGGTTTAGCGGACTTAGCAGTCGCAAACCTGACGATTACTCCTACTCGTCTAAAAGAGATAGATTTCAGCAATCCTCTGACAAAAGAGATCCAAGAGCTGATTGTCACTAACAAAAATTATCCTGACATCACCAATTTAACCCAACTGACCGGCAAAGAAATTTGGGTCAGAGCAAGTTCCAGTTATATGGAGAGCTTAGGAAAAATAAACAATTCGTTGATTTTGAAAAGCTTGAAGCCAATAAAAATTCATTTCGTTGAAGAAGCACTACAAGACTACGAACTATTGGAAATGGTCAATTCCGGACATATCCCAGCGACGGTACTCGATAGCCACAAAGCGGAAATGTGGCTACATGTTATGGAAGACATAAAAGTGCATACCGAATTGCCGTTAAGAGAAAATGGCCAAATTGCATGGGCCATGCGCAAAAACTCCCCAGAGCTGAAAAAAATCGTAAATGGTTATTTGAGAACAGCCAAATCAGGTACCTTGTTGGGCAATGTCATATACAGCAAATACATCGACGATACCCGCTGGCTAACCAAAGCTCTCAATCCAGAAAAACTTAAACGTCTCGATGAATTGACGAAAATATTTACTCAATACTCCAATCAATATGAGTTCGAATACTTGATGATGGCAGCGCAAGGGTTTCAAGAATCCGGTTTTGACCAGAGAAAAGTTTCACACAAAGGTGCAGTTGGCATAATGCAGGTTATGCCAAGCACAGCGAGAGATCCGAACGTCAATATTAAGCACATCGATAAAGTCGAAAACAACATCCACGCGGGTGTGAAATATATGCGTTTCATAAAAGATCGATACTTTTCCGATCCTGAAATAAGTAAAGATGACCAAGTTTATTTCGCACTGGCGGCATACAACGCAGGGCCAGCAAACATCAATCGAATGCGGCGACTAGCCAAAAAACACGGGTTTAATCCAAATGTATGGTTTAAAAATGTGGAAGTGATTACACGAAGAAACATCAGCTCAGAGCCTGTTACTTATGTGGCAAACATCAGTCGCTATTACGTGGTTTACAAACAGCTACAACAGCTCAAGCAAGCAAAAAAGGAAAGTTTAACCGCTACTCTGAACGCTATTGAAGGAGTTGATTAACAGGCAAACAACAAAAAGTGATTGGTGAAGTGACTCCAATCGCAAATTAGTGTTGTTCAGGAAATAATCAGAGGTGTTTAAAAGGCCGAATTAGCTCCCTAAAAATGGATGTATTTTCAGTAAGCTACCTCTCTAAATGTAGTCATAAACAACAAAATCACAAGCTTTTTTTACCCTCATCAAGACAACACTTTGCGGGAGATCACGTTTAAAAGCGATCAGAAATACCCCACAAAAAAAAGTGATCTACATCACTATTTTTTATTTAAGAATGGGTAATCTGGAGTTAACCCATGAGGGATGACACAGAGGAAAAAGCATTATGAAAATGAATATCACTGGTAAAAACATCGACATTACCTCTGCAATCCGTGACCACATTGAGAGTAAATTAAAAAAACTAGAGAAATGGCAAGTAGACATCACAGGTTGCCAATGTAGCTTTAGTGAAGAACCAAACAAACAGATGAAGTTTGAAGCAACAGTAACGGTACCAAAAGGACAACTCGTTGCTTCCGCTGTTCACGAAGATTTGTACGCGGCCGTCAACGAAGTTGAACAGAAACTGGAACGCCAATTGAACAAACTTCGTCATAAACCAGAAGCAAGAAGATCTGACAAACCAGAATTGGAAGAAGAAACTGAATAATATACAGCTTTAGAATTAGCGCCTTCGGGCGCTATTTTTTTGCTTGACGCTCTATGCCGCCTTGCTTATTGTGGGACTACCTTAACGACTTAATCGAAAAATAATGACAAATACTCAACTGTTCTTTTTTGACTTCTTTTTTCTCCAATAAGCTTTGGAGGCTAAGTCGTTTAAGAAAGAAAAGTCAAAAACGAACAGAAAGCCTCCCAATGGGAGGTTTTTTTATAAGGATAATTTTCAATGACAGACAGACAGTACTCTCTCGACGAGATTCGTTTAAGACTCAACGAGCTTGATGACCAATTATTAAGCCTGCTATCGGAAAGACGTAAACTCAGTATTGAAGTAGCAAAAAGCAAAGTAGAAACCTCAAAGCCCGTTCGTGATGCCGTTCGCGAACAACAGTTACTGGTTAAACTGATCAACTCTGGTAAAGATAAATACCAGCTTGATGCACAATTCATTACCAAGCTTTTCCACACCATCATTGAAGACTCAGTATTGCTCCAACAAGCTTACTTACAGAACTTAGCTAACCCACAAAGCCGAAAACCGCTGGCACGAGTCGCTTTCCTCGGTTCAAAAGGCTCATACTCGCATCTTGCCACTCGCGAATATTTCAGCCGCAAAAATACAGAGCTTGTTGAACTCAACTGCGATCAATTCAAAGAAGTCACTAAAACGGTAGAATCAGGACATGCCGACTACGGTGTACTACCTATTGAAAACACCAGTTCAGGCTCTATCAACGAAGTTTATGACCTGCTGCAACACACCACCTTATACATTGTTGGTGAAATCACTCAGCCTATTGAGCATTGTTTGGTTGCAACAAAAGACATTCGCTTAGAAGATCTGAAAGTGCTTTATTCGCACCCTCAGCCACATCAGCAATGCAGTGAATTCCTAAGTCGCCTTAAAGGTGTGCAACTAAAAACATGCGCAAGTACGGCTGACGCAATGAAAAAAGTACAGGAGTTAAACCGAGAAGATGTTGCCGCGATTGGCAACGCATCGAGCGGTAAACTCTATGGTCTTCAAACCATTCAAAGCAATATTGCGAACCAAACAGAAAACCACACTCGCTTTATCGTGGTTGCTCGTAAGCCTGTGGAAGTCTCGACACAAATCCCAGCCAAAACAACCTTGATTATGTCGACTTCCCAAGAAGCGGGGTCACTGGTCGCAACACTGCTCATCCTTCAACGTTTTGGCATCAATATGACCAAATTAGAGTCTCGTCCGATCATGGGCAATCCTTGGGAAGAGATGTTCTACGTGGATTTGGAAGCACATCTGGATTCGGAAAATATGCAGCAGGCACTCGCGGAACTAACCAAGTTAACCAAGCACCTGAAAGTTCTTGGTTGTTATCCAAGTGAGAACGTTAAGCCAACTCAAGTACGGTTAAGTTAACCGTACTTAAACCAAACTATCGCGCCTAGTTTGACCGAAGTTGCATATTAGAACCTTATGATACATAAATAGTTATACAATTTGGTTCAGATGAATTAGTGTTCTGTTGAGTGTTTTAAAAGTGAACACAGGAAAACACAATTCCTTAAAGTCATATAAGGCGCATTATTTGTGGTGAAGATAGGACGACTCATCTCCCTTATGCTCGGCGCTACTGGCCTCAGTAGCCAAGTCATTGCTTCAGAGCTCAACATTTACCTTTGGGAGGATACTATATCCCCAAGGGTCGTTGAGGCATGGAACAAAAATCACGACACTCAACTCAACTTCTATCATTTTGATAATGACGATGAACGTAGCCTCTTCATGCTGAGTAGCGATCAAATCCCATTTGATGTGGTGATTCTAGATAATGTTTCAGCACAGCTTTTCTCTCAGCAAGATAAATTTGAAAACCTCTCTTCATTCGACGCCAACCAAAATAACGCCCCAATGTGGCAACAAGCTTGTGGTTCTCATAGCATGCCTTATTTTTGGGGATACGTTGGAATTGCTTATCGAAAAAGCAAAGTGTCTCAACCACCGACCCAATGGCGTGAACTGGTCGATATTGATGAGAAAATGAAAGGTCATATAGGTTTATTGGAAGACAGTGTAGAAACGTTACTTCCGGCACTTTACAGCCTCAACCTATCACCATTATCAGCATCCGTTGAAGACCTAAAGAAAGCGTATGAAAAGTTGGAAGCTGCCACACCAGATATTCTGACTTATGAATATTCTCTCAGCTATGTTCGCAGCCATAGCAATAATAATGATTTATACATGGCAGTAAGCTATAGCGGAGATCAGTTCTCCCTCAATCGTTATTTCGACAATAATGATTGGGACTTTGTTCTTCCTGAAGGCAAACCGTATATTTGGGTGGACTGCTTAGCGGTGAACAGCTCATCCAGTAATAAACAGCAAGCCAAGTTGTTTCTAAAGTTTTTGATGCAGCCTGAAATTGCGGCAATGAATGCCCAAGACATCAAAGCTGCAACCCCGAACGTTAAAGCTCTGCATTTAATGCCAGACAGCTACATCAACAATAAAGCCATTTTACTAACTGATGATTTGTTAGCACAAAGCATCATTGACAGTCAGCTTTCTTCATCCAATTTGAGTCAGCGGGCGAAAATCATCAACAGCCTGATCAAACAACATGAAGCTAAACCATAGAATTCTTTTACTGATCGCTCCGGTGATCATCCTCAGCTCTGCCGTGTCAGGTTATCTCATTTACGATAGCCAGAAAGACGCACTCATTAAACGCATGGATAGTTATCTGCAGCTTGATATGGAAAAACTCGCTAGCCATTTTCGGCAAACCAAATCTCTCGTTAGCAGTTACACCTTCACGCTCGCTAACAGCGACATCATCCGGCACTATTTTGATCACAGTAATAATCCATATCGAGAGTTGGAACTGGCAGAGAATATTGAAAAAACATTCAACGTCATGAAGTCCAATGAAAGAGATTCCGTGTCACTTTCCATCTTAGATGGCGACAATAACATCCTATATTTTGCAGATAATAGTGACGATCCGTTCAGTAAAATCGACCAGACAGTATTCAAGTTTGTAAAAAGGCGCTTCAATCAAACCTTAAAAACCTCAGACATCAGTTATACCGAAAACTCAAGCGGAGACGGAGTGCTAGTCCGTTATGATGTCTTAGACACCCGCACCCTAGGAACGCCATTAAGTTACAACCGAGACCGAATCTTTTTTATTGTCGTTTACGTTGTCCTCGATGAGTTTAACGCACTACGTAATAAACTGGAGTTTGATAACCAGAGTCCGATTTTCTTTAGTAAAAGGCCTCAACTATTCTCAGAGGGCTTAACCCAAACGGTCGAACTTCAACCAGGCATGTACGCTACACTTTCACCTGCGCCAATGTTGATGCGAAATAAGCTCAATGATATTAGACAAAACCTAGTAGCCGCTTTTGGTGGTTCTGCATTGTTTAGTTTAGTTTTGTTATTACTTTTGCTTTACCGACATGTCATCAAACCAATTTCACGCTTGGATAAACAGCTTCAGGAAGTAGAGAGCAAACAAAGAACTAATATAGAAAAGCTCACTTCCAAAGACGAAATTGGGCGTCTGTCGTCGCGTTTTTACGATATGTATAAAGAGCTTAACAACTCTTATCAAGAAACAAAGACCTTAGCTGAATTTGACCATTTAACCAAGTTGAGCAACCGCTATCAGTTCCAAACTCAAGCACAGACGACGCTAAGAGAATCACCAACAAAAAGTCACATTCAAGTACTCTATATCGATTTAGACAACTTCAAATACGTCAACGATAAGTATGGTCACCAAGTCGGCGATTCCTTGCTGATCAGTTTTGCTAGCCATGTACGTGCACTTTCTGAAGAATTTAACCTCAATCAACATGTCTACAGCCTTGCTGCACGCTTGTCTGGGGATGAATTCGCTATTCTGATTTGCGCGCCAAGCCGTTTATCTGATTTTGCAGTTGAGTTTTCTAATCGTCTGTTACTGCCGATTCAAGAGCATCACAATTCTCCTTTAGGGCGATTTCCTATCACCGCGAGTATCGGTATTGCCACTTACCCAGAGGATGGTATCGATATAGAAAGCCTGCTGATCAATGCCGATACTGCTATGTATCAAGCTAAGAGTGCGGGCAAAAACCAAATTGCCCATTACTCCAAGCAACTTGATCAACAAGTCCAGCGCAGAAATGCTATTGAACGCGCATTGCGTCTGGAGAACTTTGATCAAGAATTTTCGCTGGTTTACCAACCTTATTACTCATGCAGCAATATGGAAATCGCAGGATTCGAAGTGCTGCTAAGATGGGATTCTGAACAGCTCGGCGAAGTCTCCCCCACCGAATTTATCCCAATTGCAGAGCAAACAGGGCTATTTGGAATAATTGACCGATGGGTGATCACTCATGCTTTTAAAGAG
This sequence comes from Vibrio sp. C8, assembly GCF_054051265.1. NCBI lineage: Bacteria > Pseudomonadati > Pseudomonadota > Gammaproteobacteria > Vibrionales > Vibrionaceae > Vibrio > Vibrio sp. C8. Next base: position 234,116 of record NZ_JBPAOE010000044.1, on the reverse strand, counting down.
TTTTCATCACTGTCAGCGACGTTTGACTACCCAATCCATATATCAATCAACCTCTCTTCTGCGGAGCTAAACTCGGTTGATTTAGCGGATTACATTCGCGAGCAGGCGAGCAAATACAAAGTTCGCCCTCACTGGATAGATTTTGAAATAACCGAAACTTTCGCTGCAGATTCTAAAGCTATACCACTTCTGTATGATTTGGTTGAACAAGGCTATAGCCTGACCATTGATGACTTTGGTTCTGGTTACACTTCGATTGTTCAGTTGGTTCAGTATCCGATTAAGCGTATTAAGTTCGATCAAGGCTTTCTGGAAACCATCATCGATAAAGGTAAGCAGTCTGTGCTTGAGCCTCTAATCCAACTCTGTCATTCTCAGATGATGAAAGTAACGGCTGAGGGTATTGAAAGCCGAGAAATGCAACAGTGGTTAACACGTTATAACTGTGACTACATGCAAGGCTTCTTTTTAGCTCCCCCGATGTCATTACGTGAGATCCAATACTGGAACAATGACAACACAGAAGTAAGTTATGAAGAATGTAATTATCGCTTCTCTTAATCCGGCAAAAATTAACGCCGTAAAGAGCGCATTTGAATCCGCATTTCCCAATCAAACTTTCAACTTCCAAGGTATTAGTGTGCCTAGCGAAGTGGCGGATCAACCTATGACCAACGAAGAAACCAAAGCGGGCGCATTAAACCGTGTTCGTAACGCCAAACAAGCATTACCAGACGGTGATTTCTATGTTGGCTTGGAAGCTGGTATTGAAGGCAACGTTACGTTTGCCTGGATGATTATTGAATCTGAAACTCATCGTGGCGAGTCTCGCTCTGCGAGCTTAATGCTTCCGCCACAAGTGCTGACCAAACTGGAGCAAGCAAATGAACTGGGGGATGTGATGGATGAAGTGTTCGCCACTGACAATATTAAGCAAAAAGGCGGAGCAATCGGTCTACTCACTCAGCATCAGCTCACTCGCAGCTCTGTCTACCATCAAGCATTAATTTTGGCACTGATCCCATTTACTAACCCAGAACACTTTCCAGCGAACTTGGTTTAATGCTCTCGGCAAATACACGTATGTTTGTACAAATTAGAAGAAAGCCAATCACTAGATTGGCTTTCTTCTCTGTGAAGCTCTGTGATGAACAGTTATTTGAGGATCAACTTACTTAACGTCTCTTTTTCTTGCTCTGAACGAGACTTGAGTTCATTCGAACCTCGGGTGATGGTTGCGATACCAACACCTAGCATCTGACTCACTTGACGCTGTGACATGTCACCTTTGAGCAGTTCACAGAATATATTTACTCGGGCAACGAGCGCTTCTCTTTCATCCGGCGTCATTAACATGGTCAATAACATTTCATGTTGGTCGTTATCTGCTGCTTGTTTAACTAAATCAATCAATTGAGACCAATCACTGTATTCAGGTTGTTGAGACATAACTGTACTCGTTAAGTGATACACCCTCGTTATTCTAGTGATACCCCGAATATAATCAATATTTTGTCTTCAACTCATTGTCATTGAGAAAATCGCCCTGCAGCCCCATTAAGTCTCGATAGTAGGTTTCAAACATCAAAATGTTTTGTACATAACCTCGAGTCTCACGAAATGGAATCGCCTCAATAAAAGCATAAGCATCCAACTTGCCCTGAGTTTGCTCCCGCCATCGGTTCACTCGCTGTGGTCCTGCGTTATAGGCAGCAAAAGCAAAGATCCGGTTGTTGTCATATTGCTCGAGCAAACCGTTGAGATAGTGACTGCCGATCTCAATATTCTTGCCAACTTCATACAAATCGTCCGCCCCACTGTATGTGAGTTGGTATTTCTTAGCCGTGTACTTTGCAGTCGCAGGCATGATCTGCATAATTCCACGAGCACCAACAGGCGAACGAGCCTCAGAGTCCATTGCACTCTCTTGGCGAGCTAACGACATCAACATGATCGGGTCTATGCCATGCTTGTTGCCATAAAAATTAAACCACCATTGGTGAGCGACAGGGAAACGAAGCTGCAAGTTATCCCACAAGCTGGCCGATATCGAAGCGGTAACTGTCAAATGATGCCAATTCTGCCGCGAGGCATAAGCTGCCAACATCTCTTTTTCGCTTTGATTAACTTTATCAAGCAGCCAGTTCCACTCACTTTTTGCTGCAGCAATTTTGTCCCGCTCAATCAGCTCTTGAATGCGAACTAAGCTTTTTTGATAAGGCTTAACCTGGTTGAAATCGAACTCGACCGCACTTTTCGGGTAGCGAATTGATTGTTTTACAATCTTCGCTGCTGCAACACTGTAAAAATTGCGCTGTCCGACCAATGCAAACAAGCGCTGCATCCCTTGTTCAGTATGACCATTTTCTATTTCGCTTCGACCTAACCAATACTGCCAACGCTGAGATTTTAACTCTTCTTCAGGTAAGCGGTTTATCCAGAACAATACTTGTGTCCAATCCGCCTTGCGCAGTGCTAAACGGATTCGAGATTCTGTGAGAGTTACGTTACCGCCCATCGCGATCACTTTGTCTCTCCAGCGAATCAGCTTTTCATCCTCAGCGTCCATCAGACGTAAAGCAATGAACTGCTCAATTTGCGCTTTCTGCTGAGATGTCCACGCAGGTCTTTTGGTCACTTTGTCGACTAAAGCCTGTGCTTTCTCAGTGTCAGCACGAGCAAGTTTCTCCAGCGCTAACTGAGCTTGCTCAACCGACAACGGGTCACTGTATTTTTGTGCAAAACTGACCACGTTTTCTGGCTTATCATACAGAGCCAGCATTGCTTTGCCTTTTTCCTTATACTGACTGCTGCTGAGCTTTTTCGATAGGTAAACCAATAAACCTCGATTTCTTCCGTCAAACGCTAACAACATGCGCTTGAAAACCAGCTCATCGGTTAATCCGCCAGACTTGTCCCAAGCTTTGAATAATGGATCACAGGCATCTGAAATACTTGCGCCACTCATCCAGAGCTTTTTCGCTCCGCCAAACGCTTTTTCACGCTTACCCACTTGCAAATGTGCGTTGTAATAGTGGCACAGATAGGTTTCACCATTCGGCTCTGAAGTCTGAAATTTCAGTAACGTACTCCACTTATTTTGTTCAGCTAAAGCATCAAGATAAGGCGCGCTAATTCGGCCAGAGAATGGAAAATCTTTATGCCCATCAATAAAAACTCTCACGGTGATAGGTGGCTTATCACCAATATCGATGAGAAACGCTCGATAATCTAAATACGGCGTCAACGGGTAATTCGCGAGTTTTGGTCTCGCCTTTTCAAACTGAGGGACATTCTTATCATCCAACCACTCCTGAGCTTGATCATACAAATCACGCTGAGCATTAAGGTCGATAGAGTCGGAAAACGCTGTGCCGCTAAACAATGAACTGAATGCAATCATTGACAACAAAATACGAGACGGCTTTGAGGAATGCAGGGGCGCCATGAACTCTAATCCTTTACTGAGTGCTACTTACCAACCATTACGCTAATTCTAGTGGTAAATGTAAAGAGGGTGGATGTAAAGTTGATGTGAATAATGTGACAAAAACACTAATTGGCCAATATATACATTCACACACTGAATAATTAGCACTCTATTACCTGAGACATCGAATAACAAAGGTCAACAGCCCCTAGTAACAAATGAGATAACTTTGGTATAGAATAGCGACTTTATTCTGAACGATAGATTAGGAACAATCGGCAATGGCTGAATACGTATATAGCATGTCGCGGGTAAGCAAAATCGTCCCGCCTAAGCGTCAAATTCTAAAAGACATCTCTCTAAGTTTCTTCCCAGGTGCCAAAATTGGTGTTTTAGGTCTAAACGGTGCGGGTAAATCTACCCTACTACGTATCATGGCCGGTATCGATAAAGACATTGATGGCGAAGCACGTCCACAACCAGGCCTAAAAGTGGGGTACCTGCCTCAGGAGCCTGTTCTTGACGAATCAAAAACGGTACGTGAAGTAGTTGAAGAAGCAGTAGCCGATGTCGCTGGTGCTTTAACTCGTCTAGACGAAGTTTACGCCGCTTACGCGGAAGAAGATGCAGACTTCGACGCACTTGCGAAAGAGCAAGGTGAGCTGGAAGCACTGATTCAAGCTAAAGATGGTCACAATCTGGAGAACGCTTTAGAGCGTGCTGCAAACGCACTTCGTCTACCGGACTGGAATGCAAAAATTGCTGTACTTTCTGGTGGTGAACGTCGCCGTGTTGCTATTTGTCGTCTGCTTCTTGAAAAACCAGACATGCTGCTACTTGACGAACCAACCAACCACTTAGACGCAGAGTCAGTAGCTTGGTTAGAGCGCTTCCTTGTGGATTACACAGGGACAGTAGTGGCTATCACGCACGACCGTTACTTCCTAGATAACGCAGCGGGCTGGATTCTGGAACTTGACCGTGGTGAAGGTATTCCATGGCAAGGTAACTACACCTCTTGGCTAGAGCAAAAAGATGAGCGTCTAAAGCAAGAATCTTCTCAAGAGAGTGCTCGTCAGAAAACTATCGAGAAAGAACTGGAATGGGTACGTAAGAACCCTAAAGGTCGTCAGGCGAAATCTAAAGCTCGTATGGCACGCTTTGAAGAGCTACAAAGTGGCGAACACCAGAAGCGTAACGAAACTAACGAACTGTTCATCCCGCCAGGTGAGCGTTTAGGTGATAAAGTTCTTGAAGTTCGCAACCTGACGAAATCTTTTGATGATCGCGTACTGATCGATAACCTATCTTTCAGCATGCCGAAAGGTGCTATCGTCGGCATTATCGGTGCCAACGGTGCGGGTAAATCTACCCTATTCAAGATGTTAAGCGGTGTTGAGAAGCCAGATTCAGGTGAAATTGAATTGGGTACTACGGTTAAACTGGCGTCTGTTGATCAGTTCCGTGACAGCATGAACGACAAAAACACTGTGTTCCAAGAGATTTCTGAGGGTGCTGACATCATTAAGATCAACAACTTCGAAATTCCTGCACGTGCTTACTGTTCTCGCTTTAACTTCAAAGGCGTGGATCAACAGAAAGTGATTGGTGAGTTGTCTGGTGGTGAGCGTAACCGTGTTCACCTAGCTAAACTGCTAAAAGCAGGCGGTAACGTACTGCTACTCGACGAACCAACCAACGACCTAGACGTTGAAACGCTACGTGCTCTTGAAGAAGCGCTACTAGAGTTCCCAGGTTGTGCAATGGTTATCTCGCACGACCGTTGGTTCCTAGACCGTATTGCAACGCATATTCTGGATTACCGTGATGAGGGCCAAGTGAACTTCTACGAAGGTAACTACACCGAATACATGGATTGGTTGAAGCAAACGCTTGGCGCACAAGCTGCAGAACCACACCGTATTAAATACAAACGTATTTCTAAGTAACCGCTAAATGATTCAAGGCCGCTTTTATAGCGGCCTTTTTAATCTATGTATCTGTTTAATAGCCTAACCTTTGCTATGCTTTTGAATATGCTTAACGAGAGATACATTTATGATTGAACGCCGACGTTTTTCACGCATCATTTATCAAGCACCTGCTACGCTCACTCAAGGCGATTATCAGTTGGTCACTTGCATTCAAGATTTATCATTAAAAGGGCTTTTGCTGTGGGCGGTTGATGAACCAGAACTGGATAAAAACAACATTATAGACGTCACTTTCACACTCCCCGATAGCGATATCACCATCAATCTCTCCGCAACACTTATCATGCAAAATGAACGTATATTGCATCTCAAAATCGACCATATCGATATAGAAAGCATTGGCCACTTGCGCCGTCTGGTTGAACTCAATGTCGGCAATGATGAACTACTGCATCGCGAGCTGGAACACTTAGTGGATTTAGCTGACTACGCTGAGTAGCAAGAGTTTAAGTTTCATTAACACCAACAAAAAAGCGCTAACCAACAGGCAGCGCTTTTAGGTATTAGTGGTTATCACTTTAACTTGAATGAGGGCGATGAATTGAATCGTTCGCTTGTTTCAAAAGATTCTGGCTTTCCGTCATAAACTGCTGAGAGTAATCGCCAAACCACTCACTCACCTGTTCGAAACTTGCTACAAATCCGGCCTTATCGCGACTTTCAATCAGACTAACCGCCTCCCCAAAACTACGCTGGAAACGCTGGATCATCTCAATGTTTTCGTCAGACGACAGAATGATATCGCCGTACAGATTTGGGTCCTGACCAAACAAACGTCCAACCATTGCCAGTTCAAGGCGATAAATTGGCGAACTCAATTTCAGCAGTTGAGCAATATTGGGTTTTACTTTCGATAAGTGGTAACCGTAAGCAAACGATGTAAAGTGACGCAACGCCTGAATCAGTGTCATGCCATGATCGTGCTCTTCAGCATCAATATTGCACAGACTCGCTCCCCAAATAGAGAACTGCTTTAGCAGCCATTCATACTGCTCTTTTCCACGACCATCACAATGAACAATCACCTGTTTCGCCAAGCTCGGTACATCAGGACCAAACATTGGGTGCAAACCTACCACTGGGCCTTTGTGCACGGCCATCATCGCTTTTAGAGGCTTACACTTGATCGAAGTTAAATCACACAGAATGCAATCTTCAGGTAGATTATTAAGCTTATCAATTACACCAATGGTTTTGTGAATTGGCACCGTGACCACGACAAGACCCGCATCTTTCAGCAGTTCATCTGCGTTGCCCCAATCTTGGCTGCCGAGTAGTTTCACTTGGTAGCCTGACAGTCTGAACATGCGACCAAACAAGCCGCCTAACTGACCTTTACCACCAATAATAACCACTGAACGTAGTTCCGGATTCAAACACTTAAAACCGGAATCTTTTTCGCTGGCATAAGATTCACGCATGGTGCGACGAAGAATGTCTTCAATTAATTGCGGAGGTACGCCTCTTTTCTCAGCTTCTTCACGACGAGAAGCTAACATTGCCGCTTCGCGATCTGGAGCATAAATTGGAAGGCCATGTTGGCTTTTAACTTCACCCACTTTTTCCACTAATGCCAGTCGACGAGCAAGCAGCTCTACCATCTGCTTATCAACCGCATCAATTTGATCACGCAATTCATTCAATTCAACAGCCATGGTTTATCCTTTTTATCCTTTCAGGCGGTTTTCGAGAAACGGAGTCAGCTCTTTGTGAGCCTTACGCAATAGTGCCTCAGTTGCATCCCAATTAATACATGCGTCTGTAATAGAAACGCCGTACTTCATCTCACAAATTGGTAGATCTGAAGACTGGTTACCTTCATTAATATGGCTTTCGATCATCAAACCAATGATTGATCGGTTACCTTCACGAATTTGGTGGATTGCATCTTCGGCTACCAGCGGCTGACGGCGGTAATCTTTGCGTGAGTTCGCATGGCTACAGTCGATCATCAGAGCCGCGTCTAAGCCCACTTTAGCTAAATCTTCTTCACACTCAGCCACAGAGACTGAATCGTAGTTGGTTTGCTTACCACCACGAAGAATCACGTGACCATTACCATTACCTTGAGTCGTCAATAGCGCCACTTGCCCTTCACGATTTATACCCATGAAGCGGTGGCTTGATGATGCAGCTTGCATTGCATTAATTGCGGTAGAAAGGCTGCCATCGGTACCATTTTTAAAACCGATCGGCATTGAAAGACCACTCGCCATTTCGCGGTGAGTTTGAGATTCCGTGGTACGTGCACCAATAGCAGCCCAGCTAAAGGTATCTGCTAGGTATTGAGGGCTGATAGGATCAAGCGCTTCTGTCGCTAGAGGGATATTCATTTCAGCCAGATCCACCAGCAGTTCACGCCCCACATGCAAACCGTGTTCAATATCGAAAGTGCCATCCAGATGCGGATCGTTAATCAAGCCTTTCCAGCCAACCGTAGTGCGCGGTTTTTCAAAGTAAACTCGCATGACAATGTAAAGCTGATCTTTCAACTCTTCTGACAATGTTTTCAAACGCTTAGCGTACTCTTTAGCTGCTTCAACATCATGGATAGAACAAGGACCACAAACCACAAGTAAGCGATGATCGCGTTTATGAATAATATCTGCGATAGTCTGACGAGATTCACGGATGAAACGACGGCTATCATCACTTAATGGTAATTTCTCTTTTAGCGCGTCTGGTGTGATCAATACCTGTTCATCAATAATATTGATATCACTTAATTCACTTTTTTTCATCTCATCACCTGTATTAAAAAATTTACACTAAACTTATACATTGAAGCTCAAACTCAATAGAACACAACTTATCAGGCTATAAAAAGATTTCAAGTGTAAATTTAAAAAAACACATATGTACAAAATTATTTACACAAATATAAATACAGGCTTTAGGTCACTGAATGCGATTAAATCGTGTTTTATTGTCGATAACTTTCATAAAATACTCCCATTCTTCAACATTTGCTTGCTGGCTGAACTATGGATTTGATCCTTTCATTATTACAACAGATGTGTGTCTACTTAGTTTTAGCTTACATGTTGAGTAAGACACCGTTGTTTCTCCCGCTGCTTAATATTTCCAGCCGTCTTGATCATAAGTTAAGTGTCTATACCCTGTTTTCACTGTTCTGCATAATGGGAACCTATTTCGGTCTACAAATTGATGATGCCATAGCCAATACTCGTGCAATCGGAGCAGTAATGGGTGGCTTATTCGGTGGTCCTGTGGTTGGTTTTTTCGTTGGCCTAACGGGCGGGATTCACCGTTACACTCTAGGTGGTTTTACCGATTTAGCCTGTGCTATTTCCACAACTGCGGAAGGTCTCATCGGCGGGTTACTGCACACTTACCTGCTGAGAAACAGTAAAGGACGACTGGTTTTCAGCCCTAGTATCGTTTTTGCGATCACTCTGTTTGCTGAAATCGTGCAAATGCTACTGATTCTACTTGTAGCCAAACCGTTTGAGGAAGCTTATGACTTAGTTTCCACCATCGCAGCACCAATGATCATTGCCAACTCAGTAGGTGCAGCGCTGTTTATGAGTATTCTGCAAGACAGAAAAACCATATTTGAAGAGTATTCCGCGACCTTTTCTCGCCGTGCGTTAAATATCGCCGAGCGCTCTGTCGGTATTCTTGCTCAAGGCTTTAACCCTAAAAATGCAGACAAAATTGCACGTATTGTTTACGAACTCACCAACGTTGGCGCAGTCTCCATTACCGATAGAGAAAAAATTCTCGCTTTCGTTGGAATCGGCGATGATCACCACAAACCGAATACTCCAATATCTTCTCAAAGCACGCTTGATGCGATTTCAGGAAACGCCATTATCTATCTCGATGGTAAAGAACAACCTTATCAATGTTCGTTATCGCCAACCTGTAAGCTAGGTTCTGCGTTAATTATTCCACTTAGAGCGGGTGACAGAGTGATTGGCACCATTAAGTTGTATGAACCGAAGCGCAAGCTGTTCTCGACCATTAATATGTCAATGGCACAAGGTATCGCTCAGTTACTTTCCAGTCAGATTTTGTATGGTGAGTATCAACAGAAACAAATCCTGCTCTCCAGAGCTGAAATTAAGCTGTTACAAGCTCAGATTAACCCTCACTTTCTGTTTAACGCTCTCAATACCATCAGTGCCGTTATCCGCAGGGATCCGACAAAAGCACGCGAATTAATTCAGCACCTATCGCAGTTTTTCCGCAGTAACTTGAAGCAGAATATCGAAACCGTGACACTCCGCGACGAGATCGCTCATGTCAACGCATACCTGACGATAGAAAAAGCCCGTTTCAGTGACCGACTCGATGTCGAGATCGATATCGATAACTCATTATTGGAACGCAATGTGCCCACTTTCACCTTACAACCTTTGGTGGAGAATGCGATAAAACACGGTACATCCAACCTGCTTGAAGATGGCAAAGTTCGTATATACAGCGAACCAGTGGAAAGCGGCTACCGAGTAGTGGTTGAGGACAATGCTGGCAGCTATCAACCTCCAAGTGATGATCATGATGGGCTGGGTATGCAGATAGTGGCGAAACGGCTAACCAATAAATTCGGCGACAACTCCGCTTTGAAAATCGAAGTTGAACCGGGCCAATACACACGAATGAGCTTCCTCATTCCTAATCTAGAAAATTCTTAATTTAGAAAAGAAGTAAGGGTTTAGAAATGCTTTCAGCACTTGTGATTGACGACGAACTATTCGCGCGTGAAGAACTGATGGAATTGCTTGAAGAAAGTGGCGAAATCAACGTAATTGGCCAAGCGAACAACGCGATTGAAGGTCTTAAAAAAATAAACCAACTCAAACCCGATGTTGTCTTTCTCGATATTCAAATGCCACAGATCACTGGTATTGAAATGTTAAGCATGCTCGATCCAGAAACCATGCCCAAGGTTGTGTTTGTCACCGCCTATGACCAATATGCGTTACAGGCATTTGAAGACAATGCGTTTGACTACTTACTTAAACCGATTGAAATTGCACGTTTGAATAAGACCATCCAACGCCTACAGCGCAGCACGACACAGAAACAGGACTATTCTTCGATTGCGCCGGCTATGCTCGACCAAGTGCCTTGTATCGGTTTGAACCGCATCATGATCATTCCCACCACTGAGGTAGAATACGCGTTTACTGATATCAGTGGCGTACATGTTCAAACCCATAACCAAAGAGCCACCAGCCAGCTTACGCTCAAGGTTCTGGAAGAGAAAACTCAGCTTCTGCGTTGTCATCGCCAGTATTTAATTAATCTCAAAGCGATTAAAGAGATAAAGCTGCTTGAAAATGGTTTAGCGGAAATCATTACCCGTTCAGAGCATAAAGTACCGGTCAGCCGTCGCTATCTGAAAGAACTGAAAGAAAAACTCGGATTTCATTAAAAAAGGCTCCTTATGGAGCCTTTTCTTTACCACACTGATCGCATGCTGATTAGCTGTGTTGCTCTATGATTCTTTGCATTGCCGAAACCGCTTGTTTCCACTCCTGCATCGCTTTTAAGTCTTGATAGCTAAAGTTTTTCTTCTTCAATAACTGAAGTGCTTGAGGAACGTCAACAATCGCCAAGTTATCCAGCACTTCAATCGCAGCTTCACGCTTATTGCACATCAGAATCATGTCACACCCTGCATCCAGCGCTTGTTGTGAACGCTCTGCTGGCGATCCCATGATTGCCGCGCCTTCCATACTTAAATCGTCAGAGAAGACAATGCCTTTAAACCCCATCTCTTGGCGCAATACCTTTTTCAACCAGTAAGGAGAACCACTGGCAGGTTGGTTATCGAAATGCGGGTAAATAACGTGAGCAGGCATCATGGCATCAAGAATATCAGCCTCAATCTGCGCTTTAAAAATCGAGATATCATCACTGATGACTTCACGTTCATCGTAAGGGGTTTCTAAATGAGAATCTGCAATCACCGCTCCATGACCAGGAAAGTGTTTTCCTGTTGTTGCCATCCCTACCGATTTCATTCCCTGCATAAAGGCACTGCTGTATTTCAACACAGTCGAGACATCATCACCGAATGCACGGTTGCCAATTGCGCGACATTCAAAGCCTTTATCTAGTACTGGCGCAAAGCTCAAATCGACATCGTGAGCAATCAACTCCGCTGCCATTAGCCATCCACCTTGCTTTGCCAGCTCAACTCCGTTGTCACTCTTTGCATACAACTGAGCAGCCGGAATCTTGCTAAAACCTTCGCGAAAACGCTGAACTCGGCCGCCCTCCTGATCAACACCAATTAAGATAGGACGCTTTGCCGCTTGGCGAATCGCTTTGTTTAACGCCAACAACTGTTGGTTATCATGATAATTGCGAGCAAACAATATGACGCCACCAACCGTAGGGTGCTGCAAAATCTCGCGATCTTCTGCGGTTAATTCATAGCCTTCCACATCAAGCCATAACGGTCCCATTATTTCTCCTAATTTCAAAATTTGTCACTGCGGGTGAGGTTATTCAGTTTATTTTTCAATTACAATGAGTTTGTTTAGATCTGACGGCGAGATTACATAATGAGTGAGCGTGAACTGTACATAGGAATTATGTCTGGAACGAGTCTGGATGGCGTGGATACCGCTTTGGTGGCGATACAAGACGATAAAATAGAACTCATCGACCACGATTTCTTTCCTTTTCCCTCTGAGCTCAAATCGCGCGTTTTGAATATTTGTATTGGTCAGGCAACCCATTTACCTGAAATTGGCGAAATCGATCATGAGCTTGGTCACCTGTTTGCTGACGCAGCTTTAGCTCTGATAAATAAATCAAATATTGATAAACAACAGATTCGTGCCATTGGCAGTCATGGACAAACAGTGTTCCACCAACCTAATGGTGCGAAACCATTTACGATGCAGTTAGGCGACAGCAACATAATTGCTGCCAAAACGGGCATTACCACCGTTGCCGATTTCAGACGAAAAGACATGGCATTGGGCGGTCAAGGCGCGCCTTTGGTTCCTGCTTTTCACCACACGATTTTCCAAGTCAAAGACTCCTGTGTTTTAGTACTCAACATTGGTGGCATCTCAAACATCTCGGTTCTTAAGCCTAATGGTGAAGTTATGGGATATGACACAGGTCCGGGCAACATGCTGATGGATGCTTGGTGCCAAGTGAACTGGAATGAAAGCTATGACAAAGATGCTTCCAGAGCCAAACAAGGCAAAGTTATACCTGAGTTGCTTTCACGTTTTTGTCAGGAGCCCTATTTGTCTGAACCCGCTCCGAAAAGCACAGGACGTGAGCTGTTCAACATGCCTTGGTTAGAACAACATCTTGAAAACACCCATTACTCACCAGAAGACGTTCTTCGTACTTTGTGTGAATTTACCGCTGTGACTATCTGTGACGAAGTGGCTAAGTTCGCGATTGGATCACAACCCGAATTGTTAGTCTGTGGCGGGGGCGCGCAAAACCCTCTGCTGATGGAAAGAATCCAATCTCTTCTGCCAAATTGGGGCGTTGCTCCAACGATTAGCAAAGGAGTAGACAGTGACTATATGGAAGCCATGGCCTTTGCTTGGCTTGCCCAGCGCAGAATGCATAATTTGCCAAGTAATTTGCCTGCAGTTACTGGAGCCTCTCGCCTTGCAAGCTTAGGCGTCGTATACTTTTCGAATTAATATTCGAACTCAAAAATAGCAGTAACCATCACGGCTTAAATTAGAGGTTATTGAGGTGATTCATGGCTAACGACGCACTTTTATCCGCGCTTTCTCATATTGTGTCAAAAGAACAAGAGCTCAATGATTTAGAGCAACATTTTCAGTCTCCAAAACCTCACCACAGAGCTGAAAATGAACAAGAAAAATTAAAAAAACGTGCCGTGCGAATCGTCATGCAAGCCACAGACTGTGATACCCAAACCGCACAGTCTCTGTTACAGGAATGCGGATATAGCGCCAAGGTGGCGATTTTGATGTTGCTGACTGGTGTTGATGCGGATCTGGCAAAAGAAAAGCTCTCTGAATCTGACGGTGTTCTGCACAAAGTAATCAAAGATCAGTAGCAACTTGCTACTCTGAAGAATCGAAAGCGAGCCTAATATTAGGCTCGCCTTTTATCAATGCTGTTCGTCCTAAGACTGGGCTTTAATCAGCGACACCACGGTTTCACCTTCTTTCGGCTCGAACGCGTTGAGATCAGAGCAGATCTGCACTCTATTGCGAGCATTAACCAAGAAAAGCGGTAGCACATAACTCTCCTGATGTTTCTTCAAGTAATCATCATAAGTGAAGTTTTCGCTCAGTTTGGTGTGCTTGATCTCTCCCCCCTGATTGATCAGACTTGCCAGTTTCTTATAGCTGACATCAGCGCCTAGAAATGACAAACCATGGTATTCCTGCGCCACCACGTGTTTATCTTTGGTATTACCGTTAACCTTATCATGCAGGCAAAAAACTCGTTTCTCACCAAAGTCTGATAAGAACTGCATACACGCCATGATATTAAAGTGCTTATCTGGGCTGAGAGCCACGACATGCCCAATACCAATTAAGTTCAGATACTCATCTGCATGACTTGAAATTGGATTGCCATAATAGTTCTCCAATCCAGCCATCCTAGCTTGGCGGATATAGTCCCAGTTCGAATCGGTGAGCACAACACGGCAATCGTACTTCATGATCGCCAAGCCCAACTGACGAGCCACATCATTCGCCCCAATAATAAGAAAGCCTTTAGGAGCCGGCTCAGCCACTTTTAGCGCTAATGCCATCGGTCGTGCAGTGGCACTTTGCAAAACAACAGTACCAATAATCACCATAAAGGTCAGCGGCACCAGCAATTCGGCCTCAGTCATACCAATAGAACTAAGTTTAATGGCAAACAATGATGATATAGACGCTGCAACAATGCCTCGCGGCGCTACCCATGCAAGAAAGAGCTTCTCCTTGAAGGCTAGATTGCTGCGCAAAGTAGAAAGCAAGATAGATACAGGTCGAGAGATAAGCTGCATGACAACAAACAGTAATAACGCACTCCAACCCAATGTCATGAAGTCACTCAATTGAATGCGCGCCGCCAACAAAATGAATAAACCTGTTATCAGCAAGATAGTCAGGTTTTCTTTAAAGTGCAGTATGTGGCGGATATTGACGTCTTTAGCATTGGCAAGCCACATCCCCATCACAGTCACCGTCAACAAACCGGATTCGGATTCAATGTGATTTGAGAGTGCAAAAATCCCCAACACCACACTCAAGACACCAAAAGGTTGGAGATATTCCGGTATCAGCCCTTTGCGTAACACGTAAGCAACCGCGGCTCCCGACAAGACGCCAAACGCTAAGCCGACTGCGATGATAAGAGCAAAGACGTGTAGGCTATGCGCTTCACTGCTGGAGACAATAAATTCATACACCATCACTACGAACAATGCGCCTAGAGGGTCAATCAGAATGCCCTCCCAGCGCAGTATGTTCGACAACCTTGTATTTGGCCTTACCGTCCTGAGCAGTGGAACAATAACGGTAGGTCCCGTCACCACAGTCAAACTGCCGAATAGAAATGCGAGCGTCCAATCAAACCCAAGTAACAGATGAACCGCAACAGAAGTGATAGCCCAAGAAATCACAGCCCCGATGGAAACTATGCTCCATACGGTGTTACTGACTCCGCGTATCTCTTTGAAGTTAAGCGTTAAACTACCTTCAAACAGAATAACGGCGACGGCTAACGAAACGAGTGGGAATAACAGATCACCAAGCAGTTGTTGAGGAACAAGAACGCCCGTGAGAGGGCCTGCAATGATGCCTGCTAGTAGCAAAAATAAAATCGCTGGTAAACGTAAGCGCCAAGCTAACCACTGACAAAACAGACCAACAACACCGACACTGGCAAACACTAATGCGAGTGATTCATCGTGCATAGTAGCACCTCAACATCCTGCAACTGACGAGTAATAAAAGGGGAAAGCAAAACATTTCAGTTAGTTATTGTACTCATTCCAGCCACGTTGCCATTCCATCCGAAATCGCTGCGCTTGATCAGTTCCTTCACAAACACCTTCGTAATACTGACCATTCACGCCAATCTGGTAAGCGACGTTAGGGTTGCAATACTCCACGATGCCTTGCGAGTAGCCATTTTCATAATCCGATTCTTGAACATCCCCAAGCTCTGACAATATTTTGTATGAGCGTTGTGAGTGTCCTACCATGCCATCTTGATAGCCTATTTGATACCAGTTGCCCTCTTTCGCCAATTCGCTGTCCGTTGCCGCACATCCCAAAAGCCCTAACACCATTACCACTATTATTGTTTTTTTCATTATTTACCTTCAACTTAGCTAATAATCTTTAGCTCTTTAGGTATACCACTGATTGTTCATTCTTTCCTGCTAAATCCTCAAATCCATCAGCAGAACCGCTTACTTTCTCTGACTACCACTGAACAATATCAGAGACCGCTTATTTACTTCAGAAACCACTTAATTCTCTATTCGACCACTCACTAGGAAAGCGAATGTTTCTAGCCTAGCAACCGTTTACTATGCAAATTGAGCTTATTTCATAATCCAATAACAAAGGACAATCGCTATGTTGTGGTTCCTAACTTGTGTAGCAGCACTGCTAGCTGGATATTTCATCTACGGTGCTATCGTAGAGAAAATCTTCGGCATCAACGAAAGCCGTAAAACGCCTGCCCATACAAAAGCTGACGGTGTCGACTACGTTCGCATGTCAACACCTAAAGTTTACCTAGTTCAACTTCTTAACATCGCTGGTGTTGGCCCAATCTTCGGTCCAATCATGGGTGCTCTATACGGCCCAGCGGCAATGCTATGGATTGTTGTTGGCTGTATCTTTGCTGGTGCAGTTCACGACTACTTCTCAGGCATGCTATCGATTCGTAACGGTGGTGCATCTGTTCCAACAATGACAGGTCGTTACTTAGGCAATGGCGCAAAACACTTTATGAACATTTTTGCCATTGTTCTTCTACTGCTTGTTGGTGTGGTATTCGTATCAGCGCCTGCAGGCATGATTACTAACCTAATCAATGAACAAACTAGCCTTACGGTAAGTATGAGCACTATGGTTGTAATCATTTTTGCTTACTACATCATCGCAACTATCGTTCCTGTAGATAAAATCATCGGCCGCTTCTACCCACTGTTTGGTGCACTGTTGATTTTCATGTCTGTTGGTCTGATCACAGCTATCGCATTCTCTAGCGAACACCAAATCCTAGGTGGCTTTGAACCAAGCGACATGTTCAGCAACTTGAACCCGAAAGATATGCCTTTGTGGCCAGCACTATTCATCACCATTGCTTGTGGTGCTATCTCTGGTTTCCACGCAACTCAGTCTCCACTAATGGCTCGTTGTATTGAAAACGAAACCAATGGTCGTTTCGTATTCTACGGAGCAATGATTGGTGAAGGTATCATCGCGCTAATCTGGTGTGCTATCGCTCTATCGTTCTTCGACTCACTTGAAGGTCTTCAAGCAGCAGTGGCTAACGGTGGTCCAGGTAACGTAGTTTACAGCGCTTCATTCGGTCTACTAGGCGTATTCGGTGGCATCATCGCATTCCTAGGTGTGGTTATCCTGCCAATCACTTCTGGCGACACTGCATTCCGTTCAAGCCGTCTGATCCTTGCTGAGTACTTCAACATGGAACAGAAAACAATGCGTAACCGTCTGCTAATGGCTATTCCACTATTCATTATCGGTGGCGTGCTGACTCAAGTAGATTTCGGTATCATCTGGCGTTACTTCGGTTTTGCAAACCAAACAACAGCAGTAATGATGTTGTGGACTGCTTCTGCATACCTACTACGTCACAACAAGTTCCACTGGATTACAACGGTTCCAGCGGCATTCATGACTTCAGTTTGTATTACCTTTATCCTAAATAACGGTACTTTGGGCTTCGGTCAGCCAATGCAACTATCTACTATCATTGGTGTTGTTGCGGCACTAGCTATCACAGCTTACGTAATCAAAATATCTAAAGGCAAAGGCGACACTGAGCTTGCTGACGAAGAGAAACCAACAGGTGTAACTGAAACGGTTTAATCTGTATTAATAAAATCATACAGATAACAAAAGGGCTCCAATCGGAGCCCTTCTTATATTTTCGGAGAAGCGAAAAACAATTAATCAACCTGCTTGATTTGCAGTTCTTTTGGTACTTCGAAGAACATGTTCTCTTCGCGGCCTAGCACTTCTTCTACTGAGGTAGCGCCAAGTTCTTTAATACGATTAATAATTTGGTTCACTAACTCTTCAGGTGCTGAAGCTCCCGCCGTTACACCCACTTTAGTCTTACCATCAACCCATTCCGGTCGCACATCTTCAGAGCAATCAGTTAGATAACCCGGTGTTCCTAACTTCTCCGCCAACTCTTTCAATCGCGTAGAGTTAGATGAATTTTTAGAGCCGACCACAATCATCACGTCTACTTCACTCGCAAGGATACGAACTGCATCCTGACGGTTCTGTGTCGCATAGCAAATATCATCCTTACGCGGGCCTTGAATTTCAGGGAACACTTCGCGCAATTTATCGATCACATCGGCCGTTTCATCCACAGACAAGGTGGTTTGGCTAACATAATGCAGATGACTTGGATCTTTCACTTTCTCTACCAGAGCAATCACGTCATCTGGTTTCTCTACCAGATACATACCGCCTTTATCGCTGGCGTATTGCCCCATAGTGCCTTCAACTTCAGGATGCCCTGCGTGACCGATAAGAACCACTTCCATATGCTTGCGGCTTGCACGAGCCACTTCCATATGTACTTTAGTCACTAACGGACAGGTTGCATCGAAGACGGTTAAGTCGCGTTCTCTCGCTTCCTGACGCACAGCTTGAGAAACACCATGAGCAGAGAAGATCACAATGTTGTTATCTGGAACTTCATGTAGTTCTTCGACAAAAACCGCTCCACGTTGTTTTAGCCCTTCAACCACAAAACGGTTGTGTACGACTTCATGACGAACATAGATAGGCGGCTTATACATTTCTAATGCACGTTCTACAATGCTGATGGCACGATCAACACCAGCGCAGAAGCCGCGAGGGTTAGCTAACAGTATTTTCATGTTGTTGCTCATGGATGTATTAATAAGTAATCAGTTATTCGACAGACAAGATTTCGACATCAAAGATAACATCTTGTCCGGCTAGCGGGTGGTTAAAATCCACCGTCACGGAATCACCGACAATCTCGGTAATGATCCCCGGAATTTCCATACCGTCAGGACCACTAAACGCCATAATGGTACCCACCTCCACCTCAGTTTCACCGATAAATTTCGCTCGGTCCATATGGTGGATGTTATCTGGGTTTGGCTGTCCAAAAGCATCTTCAGCAATCAATTCGATCGCTTGGCTTTGTCCCGCAGTCATTCCGATAAGGCATTTTTCAAAGTTTTCACTCAGGCTGCCATCGCCAATCACAAACTTAGCTGGCTTGCCTAAATTATGTGTACTGTCGGCCACAGAACCATCTTTTAATTTGATAGTAAAATGCAGAGTTACAGCAGAGTTCTGATTAATTGTTGTCACGTTGGGCTTCCTTTAGATTGTTCGAGATCTTTTTCGTCTCGTTTATTTCTTTTCTTAGAATTTAAAATATTGGCTGTTCTTCTAACAAAAAGCGCTCTCCGAATCAACGGACAGCGCTTAGGGTTATTAGGCTTTGATAGAACTTACGCCGCTTTTTTACTGCTACGGAAACTATCTAAGATAATCATCGCAGCACCAATACAAATTGCGCTATCAGCTAAATTGAAGGCCGGCCAGTGGTAATTACCCCAGTAAAAATCAAGATAATCAACAACAAATCCGTGAACAACGCGGTCAAACACGTTACCCACAGCGCCACCAATAATCAGCGCATAAGCGATGTTATTCCATTTATCACTAGCAGGTAAACGTCTCATCCAAAATGCGAGTAGACCTGTTACAACAAATGCAATTGCAGTAAAGAACCAACGCTGCCAGCCCGCTTGATCGCTCAAAAAGCTAAAAGCCGCGCCATAGTTATGAACATATAGCAGGTTGAAGAAAGGTAGAATCTCAATACGATTTTCCCAACCATAGCCCATGCTATTCATCACAACTAATTTAATGCCGATGTCTGCTACAAACACCAAGAGGGCCAGCCATAGCCAGCGCACTCCTGATTGTTTCAGCGTTAATGTTTGTTGTGTCATGTAAACGCCTTTGGTTATGCGAATTTACGAACTTCGCCTTCGCCGTCAACGTTCGACACACAACGACCGCAAATTTTCTCGTGACCAGCAATAGTGCCAACGTCTGCAGTATGGTGCCAACAACGGTCACACTTCTCTGCTTCAGTTTTGCTAACTTGAACGAACAAACCTTCGATCTCAGTTTCATGTGCAGCTTCTGTCTTCTCAGATACTGGTTTAACCGCAGCTTTAGAAGTCAGTAGTACAAAGCGAAGTTCATCTTCAAGCTTGTTGAGTTTCACTGCTAGTGCGTCATCAGCAAACAGAGTCACTTCAGCTTGCAGTGAACCACCGATGGTTTTCTCGTTACGTGCATTTTCAAGCAGTTTGTTCACCGCACCGCGAATCTCTTGGATTTCAGTCCAGAACTCGTTGTTAAGCTCTTCGCCTTCAGCAAGACCAAACAGACCTTGGTACCATTCGCCAGTGAACACAAACTTGCTGCGCTCTTCACCGTTTTGTTGCTTAGCTGGCATTTCGTTCCAGATTTCATCCGATGTGAACGACATGATTGGCGCCATCCAACGAACCAAAGCTTCTACGATGTAGTAAAGCGCTGTTTGACAGCTACGTTGAGCGTGGCCGCCTTTCTTCGCTGTGTACTGACGGTCTTTAATCACGTCTAGGTAGAAAGAACCCATTTCTACAGAACAGAAATGCATTAGGCGTTGAACAACCGCGTGAGTGTTGTACTCATCATAGGCTTTCACAATTTCTTGTTGTGCAGCAAAGGCACGCGCCACAGCCCAACGATCCAGAGCAACCATGTCTTCCGCAGCAACCATATCCGTTGCTGGATTGAAGCCGTTTAGGTTAGCTAGGAAGAAACGAGCCGTGTTACGAATACGACGGTATGAGTCTGCACTACGTTTCAGAATTTCATCAGAAACCGCAACTTCACCGGTGTAGTCGGTTGAAGCAACCCACAGACGAAGAATGTCTGCGCCAAGTCTATTGGTCACATCTTTTGGAGCAACCACGTTACCGATAGATTTAGACATCTTACGGCCTTGACCATCAACCACGAAACCGTGAGTCAATACTTCTTTGTACGGTGCTTTGCCTTTCATCGCGATTGATGAAATAAGAGAAGACTGGAACCAGCCACGGTGTTGGTCAGAACCTTCTAGGTACATGTCTGCTTCCGCACCGTTGAACTCTTCACGGTTATCAACCACTGCGTAGTGAGTAACACCAGAGTCGAACCATACGTCTAATGTGTCTAATACTTTCTCGTATTTCTCAGCGTCCGCACCAAGCAGTTCAGCAGGTTCAACGTCCCACCATGCTTGAATGCCTTTCTCTTCAACAAGCTTCGCAACGTTTTCAATCAGTTCAGGGCTGTTTGGATGCAGTTCAGAGGTTTCTTTATGAACGAACAGAGCAATTGGCACACCCCAAGTACGTTGACGAGATACACACCACTCTGGACGACCTTCGATCATGCCTTCAATACGGCTTTGACCCCATTCAGGCATCCATTGCACGCTCTTGATTGATTTCAGAGCTTGTGCACGAAGACCTGCTTGATCCATTGAAACGAACCATTGTGGGGTCGCACGGAAAATGATTGGAGTTTTATGACGCCAGCAGTGTGGGTAGCTGTGCTCATAAGCGTGATGGTGC
This sequence comes from Vibrio sp. C8, assembly GCF_054051265.1. Classification (NCBI taxonomy): domain Bacteria; kingdom Pseudomonadati; phylum Pseudomonadota; class Gammaproteobacteria; order Vibrionales; family Vibrionaceae; genus Vibrio; species Vibrio sp. C8. The sequence goes on along the minus strand of NZ_JBPAOE010000044.1, from coordinate 212,824 downwards.
AGTAAAGCGCCTTTCTCTTTTAGCAACTCAACAACAGCATCGTTTGCTTTAAATACGTGTTGACCAGCAAAGAACTCAGTATCAGGAAGGTATACACCGTTTGAGCCTACTGGGTTCGCCACTTCTAGACCGTATTTCTGACCAACTGCAAAGTCTTCTTGACCGTGTCCAGGTGCTGTGTGAACCACACCAGTACCTGAATCAGTTGTAACGTGATCACCAAGGATCGCAGGAACAGTGAAGTCATAGAATGGGTGTTGGAACTGAGCCAGTTCTAAGTCACTGCCTTTCGCAAAACCTAGATTATGGAAATGTTCGATACCTGCACGATCCATTACTTCTTTAGCAAGTTCAGAAGCAACAATAATACGTTCAGGCTGCTGTTCTTTTTCAGAATTAGCTTCAATTTGGATTAGAACGTACTCAAGATCGTCACGCAGACACACTGCACGGTTCGCTGGAAGCGTCCATGGTGTTGTTGTCCAGATTACGATTGAAACATCACCGTCACCAGCATGATCAGATTTCAGATCAAACTTAGATAGTAGTGCCGCTTCATCAGCTGCTTTGAATCGAACATCGATAGATGGAGAAACTTTGTCTTTGTACTCAACTTCTGCTTCGGCTAGTGCTGAACCACAATCCGTACACCAGTGAACAGGTTTGAAACCTTTCAGTAAGTGGCCGTTATCGGCAATTTTACCTAGCGCACGGATGATGTTTGCTTCAGTTGCAAAATCCATAGTGCGGTAAGGCTTGTCCCACTCACCAAGAATACCAAGACGTTTGAAGCCTTCTTTTTGGCCTTCAACTTGACCCGCAGCGTATTCGCGACATTTTTCACGGAACTCTGCAGCAGTCACTTTTTGTCCTGGTTTGCCCACTTTCTTTTCGACCATTAATTCAATTGGTAGGCCGTGACAGTCCCAACCTGGAATATATGGTGAGTCAAAACCAGAAAGCGTTTTAGATTTAATAATAATGTCTTTAAGAATCTTATTAAGTGCGTGACCAATATGAATATCACCGTTGGCATATGGAGGGCCATCATGCAGGATGAAAGATTTTTTGCCTTTTTTAGCTTTACGGATTTCACCGTATAGATCTTCTTGGTACCAACGCTCTAACATTGCTGGCTCACGTTTGGCCAGATCACCGCGCATTGGGAACCCTGTCTCTGGTAAGTTCAGGGTATTTTTATAGTCACTCATCGATTCTTAATTCCGTTATATTGGGCGAAGTTAGACATTATTTTAACCAGTGGAATCAACTGGTTAATTCTTAAACTGAAGCAACCACACCCTAGCCGCTTCAGCATCCAATTCTATTTGTTGTTTAAGCGCATCAAACGACTCAAACTTCTTTTCATCTCTTAGCTTATGCAAAAGTGCTACTTCTAACTGCTTTCCATACAAATTACCTTGGAAGTCAAATAAGTGCACTTCTAGCTGCTGACGAACACCATTTACTGTTGGTCGTTGGCCAATATTCGCCACACCACCAATAGGTTGTTCACCAAGCCCATAAGCTTCGACAACATACACACCAGACACAGGTGAAACACAGCGTTTTAGTGGAATATTTGCCGTAGGAAATCCGATAGTACGACCAAGTTTTCGGCCATGGGAAACTCGGCCGCTAATACTATAGTTTCTTCCCAGCATCTCTGACGTTCCCGTCAGATCGTTTTCGGCCAACGATTCTCGAATCGCCGTACTACTCACTCTAAGCTCTTCTAAGCAGAAACTTTCCGTGCTAACGACTTCAAACCCATATTTTTGCCCAGCTTCTTTTAGCATAGCAAAATTGCCTTTGCGCTCTCGGCCAAAACAAAAATCGTCGCCAACAACCAGAAACTTAACACCCAAACGTTTTACCAACAAGTCATGGATAAAACTGTCCGCGTTTAGACTGGCAAAATGATGGTTGAAATTCACACACAACAGTCGGTCAATATCCAGTTTACTCAGTTGAACAAACTTATCTCTCAAACGAGTTAACCGAGCTGGTGCTTTGTCTTTTAAGAAAAGCTCCATAGGCTGCGGTTCAAATGTCATTACGACTGAAGGTAAATTCAGCTTTTTGGCTTGTTCAGAGACTTTCTGCAGAACTTGCTGATGTCCTAAGTGAACACCGTCAAAATTACCAATCGTCAACACACAACCATTGTGTTGTGCTTTGATATTATGAATACCGCGTATTAATTCCATTGGAATACGTTTAAAACCTATAGTTCTCAGTTATATTGGCGCGAAACTGGCGGATTATACCCTAATTAACATTATTCTGTCGCCGCTTTTAAATCCTTTAAGCGTAAGCCTAGAATCAATGCGGTGAACAAATAAACAATTGCACCTAAAGCAATCAGCGCAGCCAGCATTAATGCGCGATGATGGAAGCTCCATTCCAACCAAACAGACATCTCTTCCAGTTGCCATAAAATAGCGGCAACCATTGCTCCACCAGCAACGATCAAGCGAGCAAAAAACAGCACTGTTTTACGTGAAAGCTTGTAAACACCTTGCTGATGCAAACCGTTATAAAGCAAAGCCATATTAATGAAAGCAGATAATGCCGTTGCCGCAGCCAAACCTACGAAGCCATAGAACCAAGCAAAGATGGCGTTAAACACCATGTTACTTACCATGGCGATAATGCCGTAGCGAACGGGCGTCTTAGTATCTTGGCGCGAGTAATACCCCGGAGCGAGTACCTTGATCAGCATAAAGTTCAGCAGACCGGCAGCATAAGCCAGCAGAGACATCGAAGCTTGGTCAACGTCATTAGCTGAAAACTCTCCACGCATGAAAAGTACCATCAGCATTGGTTTCGCCAACACCATCAAACCCAGCATGGCAGGTACACCTAGCAGAGTGACCATGCGCACGCCCCAGTCCATGGTCTGAGAAAAGCCTTCACTGTGCGCATCAACGTGTTTGCGTGAAAGTGCCGGCAGAATAACAGTTGCAATCGCAATACCGAACAAACCTAACGGGAATTCCAGTAAGCGATCAGAGTAATAAAGCCAACTGATAGAACCCGTTTGCAAGAAACTAGCGACAAAGGAATCAAATAGAAGGTTAATTTGGCTCACTGACACACCAAACAAAGCCGGTATCATCAAAGTGCGAATTTTGACCACTCCAGGATCTTTCCATCCCCATTTTGGTTTAACTAAGGCTCCAGCTTTGATCAAAAATGGCAGTTGGAATAAAAACTGAACTAAACCACCTAAAAATACACCTATTGCTAAACCAATTTCTGGTTGTTCTAAATTTGGCGAAATATACCAAGCGGATAAAATCATCATTACGTTTAGGAACACGGGCGTAAACGAAGAAACCGCGAACTTACCGAGGGTGTTTAATATCGCGCCCGACAAAGCAACAAAAGTAATGAACCATAAATAAGGAAAGGTGATCTTGAGAAGCAGGCTTGCCAGTTCGAATTTTGGCGCTGCGGGCCCATCATTTAGCCAGTCTAGAAACCAACCAGCACCAAACAGTGCAGTAACAACACCAGAGAACACAATACCCAGCACTGTTACAATAGAGACTAGTACCCCTAAAGTTCCCGACGCTTTAGCAATCAGGTCTCGAGTTTTGTTTATATCACCAGAAGCATGATACTCAGTTAACACCGGAACAAAAGCTTGAGAAAAAGCACCTTCAGCAAACAGACGGCGTAAAAAATTGGGAATACGGTTGGCAAAGAAGAACACATCCGCGCTCGCGCCTGCTCCCATAAGATTTGCAACAACGATATCACGCACTAATCCCAGCACGCGGGAGATAAGTGTCATGGCACTGACAATCATGCCAGACTTGAGTAAGCGTTTGCTCACGATAACCTCGAAAAACAAGCTAAAACAACATAGTCGCACACTGAATGCAAAGAATGTCATTCAGAGAGCAGATAAGTATTAGCATTGAAAAAAAAATACTGTTAGAATCCACGCCATCTTAACCGCGAAGACCTTTTTATACCAAACTTGTTTGGTGCAGTTGGGTTTTTGCACAAATCATTTGACATTTTAGAGCAAATAGGGGATATTCCTCGCCCTTAAAATGTTACCTAACGAAAAGTTTTTGGGAGTTAGACCCTTGGCAAATAGTAAATCTGCTAAGAAGCGCGCTATCCAAGCTGAGAAACGTCGCCAGCACAATGCTAGCCGTCGTTCTATGATGCGCACTTACATGAAGAAAACTGTTGCTGCTATCCAAGCAGGCGACAAAGAAACTGCAACTGCTGCTTTCGCTGTAGTTACACCAATCCTAGACCGCATGGCGACTAAAGGCCTTATTCACAAGAATAAAGCAGCTCGTCATAAGTCTCGCTTCGCTGCAGCTATCAAAGCTCTATAATTCTGGCTTGAATTATCAGCGATGAAAAAAACCGGCTTTTGCCGGTTTTTTTATTTTCTGCTTTAACTCATTTTCTGAATAGATTACTCACAATACAAGTTGTGAAGCAACTCAATCATCTTTTTCACATCATCACTACTTAACGTATAAAAGACAGTTTGAGCCGATTTACGCGTGTTTACTAGCCCATCGCGTCTCAACCATGCTAAATGTTGTGAAAGCGCTGATTGGCTTAGTTCGAGTTTTCCGCATAATTCACCAACCGACAACTCTTGGTTGTGAAGCAAGCAAAGAATTTGTAAACGCCTTTCATTTGCCATTGCTTTAAGCAAAACAACAGCTTGAGCGGAGTTTTTTTCCATTTCTTGTAAATTCATGAATAAGTCCCCTAGGAACAACTTCTAAACGCTCTTTAAGTCGACATGATTAACTAATTCAACTAGTTATGCGGCATATTAGCGGGGTAAAGTGTTTTGGTAATATCGGTTAATTTTATTTCTGCGACGCATCTGAATTCTTATTGATTCATAAGTTGCGCTTTTATTACTGCTCGAATTAATTAGCCCTGTGTAATAATTGTTCTTTTTATCAAATTGTGTGAAGTTAATCCAACTGTAAATAATGACAAAAGTCTCATTCAAACAATTTAGTAAAATCTGCGTCACAAATATTTTTTACTGCAGGATGCTGAATCATCCGCTCAGCAAAGATAACGTAATACTCTTCCTTCACCTCTTCGATTGGCGCGATCAGTTGCAGCGAAGAATCATCCGCAACTTCGGTGACATAAAGCAGCGGTGCTAAAAAAATCGCTTCTGGGTGATATCGGGCAAATGCCTTCATTAGAGCTGAATCATCAAACTCGCCAAGAATATTTGGTTGAATACCTTGGTGATCAAACCACTGACGGACTTTTCTTCCCATCGACGTACGACTTCCCGGCATCAACAACTTACGTTCTTCTAAAACCGCGGGGAATGAAACTTTGCCAAGATGATTACGGGCAAAGAATCCCATATGGCTTTCGCCGAGTTTTTTACTAAACAAACCTGGACTTTGGCTCGAATCAACAGGACAGTCAGAAAGAATCATATCCAGTTTATGTTGGGACAACTGCTCAAGCAGAAGCTCGTGGGTAGACTCAAAACAGCGTAAATGGATACTGTTGTCTTCAGGAATCGTAGTCATCAAGATTTTACTGACCAACCTTTTGGAAAGGGCATCAGCCACTCCCACGTCAAACAACACGTTTGATCGTTGGCTGTAGTTAACGATATCCAGCATCTCATAACTCAAACCAAACATTCGGTCAGCATACTTAAACACCAGTTGCCCAAGCTCTGTCGGTTCAATACTTCTGCCATTACGTTTGGTCAGCTTCCCATCCATACGCTCTTCAAACGCTTTGATTTGACCTGTTACCGTTTGAGGCGTGAGAAATAAGGCATCTGCCGCTTTGGTCACCGACCCCTGCTTGCAGACCATCCAAAAGTAATAAAGGTGGTTATAGTTTAAGTGAGACATAGTTGCCGAGACTCAATAGCCAAATAATCGGTAAGGTTAAACCAAACACCCGTCACCAATCAATTAATTCGAAAAAAACGAACTAAATAAGGATTAACTATACTTTTTCCTACATAAGTTATTTACTTTGTGACTTTTGCGTCATGTTTAGCTCATAGATGAACAAAAAAATGGCATTTTACCTACTGTTAATCAAATCCAAAACACATAGAAATACTCTTATTATTCATATAGATAAAAACACATCTAAAAGTTCACATGCTCCAAATTGAATCTAATTAACAAAAATATCGATTTATTACATAACTGTCATATTACTGAAATATTCGAGTTCTACTATCGCCGACAGATTCAACAACAGACCAAATGTAGTTAATTAAGGTCAATGGAGAAAACAATGATAAACCAAGCAGCTTCAACAGCAGCTCCGATTTCGTCAACGACTCGTACGCTTCGCTGGACAAACTTGGCTTTCATGATTTATTTGCTATTACTTGCCGTAACAATGGTAGGAGATGGCTTTAAATGGGCTGCAGCTGAACAAGCAAAAGTGCTTTTTGAGTTTGCTTCACACCCAGTTGCAGGATTAATGATTGGCTTAGTGGCGACCGCCTTGATCCAATCTTCAAGTACAGTAACTTCTATCATCGTAGGTCTAGTTGCCGGTGGCTTACCTATCGAAACTGCAATTCCTATGGTGATGGGCGCTAATATTGGTACAACAGTAACCAATACAATTGTTAGCCTTGGTCATATCCGTAACAAAGAAGAGTTCAAACGCGCATTTGCAAGTGCAACTATTCACGACTTTTTCAACTTGCTCGCAGTGTTGATCTTCCTTCCTTTAGAGATCATGTTCGGTCTACTAGAGAAAATTTCTCACTGGTTAGTATCACCATTCCTTGCTGGCGGTGATATGAGCATGAAAGGTCTCAACTTTATTAAGCCAATCACTAGTCCTGTAGTGGGCGCTCTGAAGCACCAATTGGCTATTCTTGGTGATATGTTTGGTGGTATTGCATTAGTGGTTCTTGGTATTGCGACCATCTTTGTTGCGATTACCGTGATAGGCAAACTGATGAAAAGTTTAATGGTTGGTCGTGCTCGTGACATTCTGCAACACGCTATTGGTCGCGGCCCTCTACACGGCATTGCATCTGGTACTGTTGTGACCGTGTTGGTTCAGTCTTCTTCAACAACCACCAGTTTGATGGTTCCGCTTGTAGGTTCTGGTGTACTAAAAGTTCGCGAAGTGTACCCATTTACCCTTGGTGCTAACATCGGTACCTGTATTACAGCTCTGCTGGCTGCAACAGCAGTTTCAGGTGAGTTTGCAGTGTTTGCACTACAGATTGCTCTGGTACACCTATCGTTCAACGTACTGGCGACAATCTTGATTTACGGTGTTCCGTTCTTACGCGAAATTCCGTTGAAAGGCGCCGATTACATTTCAGACATGGCGGTGAAAAGTAAGTCTGTGGTTGCAGGATACTTACTCTCAGTATTCATCGTTATCCCAAGCGTAATTCTTGCTTTGTCTTAAATAGAATCACTTCAAGAAGCTCTCCAACAAGGGGAGCTTTTTTTATATCTGGTTTTTATATCAGAAGTAAAACCAGAATCTTTGCTTATTGTTTAAAGTGGCAATTACAAATAATTGCGTTATCATTTGTTTAAAGTTTCTTATTTTCAAATCTAACAGTAAAACTTACTGATTATAGATTTGAAAATAGTAAAAGTTGCTTCGTATAACCCCACTGATACGGTGTGGGGGTCTCTACCAGAATCCGTAAAATTCTGATTACGAAGAGTTAAGCGAATAGGTTATCGCTTTCTCTTTGTATGGGCCCCATTTACCTCACATACCTATAAGGTAATAAAGGTAAAACACCACTCAAGATGAAAAGCGATTAATCACATGAGGATTAAGAGCATATATGAAACGATTTATCCAACAATTGCCAAAAGTCGAACTTCATTTACACATTGAAGGTTCTCTAGAGCCTGAGTTGATGTTTGAACTAGCGAAACGCAACAACATCGACATTCCCTTCTCTTCTCCAGAAGAAGTACGCGCGGCCTACCAATTTTCCAATCTTCAGTCTTTTCTCGATATCTATTATCAGGGCGCGAATGTTCTCATCCATGAACAAGACTTCTTTGACCTGACTTGGGCTTATATGCTTCGTTGCAAGCAAGACAACGTTATCCATACTGAGATTTTCTTTGACCCACAAACTCATACCGACCGTGGCATCGCGTTTGAAACCGTGATCAATGGTATTAGCCGTGCACTGGATAAAGCACAGCAAGAGTTAGGTATTTCTAGTCAGATCATTATGTGTTTCTTACGCCATCTGAGCGAACCCGCTGCGATGGAAACCTTGCTTAAGGCATTGCCATTTAAAGATAAAATAATTGGTATTGGATTGGATTCCTCCGAGCAAGGTCACCCGCCTGAGAAGTTTGAAAATGTATTCCGTAAAGCAAGAAACGCAGGTTTTATTACGGTCGCTCATGCTGGTGAAGAAGGTCCTGCTTTGAATATTCGCAACGCTATCGACCTTTTGGGCGTACAGCGCATCGACCACGGTGTGCGTTGTGTTGAAGATGCAGCATTAGTCGAAGAACTTAAACAAACACGTATGCCTTTGACGGTATGCCCGCTTTCGAACTTGAAACTGAAAGTTTTTCAGCAGATGGAGCAACACAACATTGTACAACTGTTGCGTCAGGGGCTTTGTGTCACCATTAATTCTGACGACCCAGCGTATTTTGGCGGTTACATGACAGATAACTTCAACGCGGTTGCGGATGCCCACCCTATGACTTACCAAGAGTTAGCGCAATTCACTTTGAATGCGATTGAAGCGAGCTTTATTTCCGACCAAGAAAAAGCGCGTATGGTGGAACAAACGCAAGCGTACTTGGCTCAATACGTATAGTCACGAAAACAATCTGCCTCTCTGATTCCAAAAGAATCGAGAGAGGCAGAAGACGAATGAATTAAGACGTTGTAGGAGTAATGACTACGCACGCGGTATGTTTTTGCTTCCCAAAACCTAAAATCTGACACAGCGCCTTTTTACCCAGTGGCACAAACGCTGAGGCAATCGCGTGTTCCTCGCCTTCAGCATGCGGATCATGGAAGAAGAAAAACTTCTCACTCATACCACTTAATACAATCCAGTGAGGTTCCTTCTTTCCATCAAAGCGATACGTACTGATAAGCAGCAGTACACATGCACCTTGTCTTACCCATTCTTCCAACTGATCTTGGCTTGGCGGTGCATCAATGGTCGTCACATCTTGTGTTTCTAATTGCTGACAAAAATCCTGATGAACCAGCTCGATCACCGCTTTCTTATTGGCATCACGTACACTATCAATGAACGGAGTGCTCTTAGACTGGCTCCATAGCTCAACATGAAAACCGCGTCGCGTCGCAGCTAGTGCTAAGCCTTGTCCGCTACAACCACCATGCCCAGCAGCCATGAAAATGGTCGTCGCTTCACGCCACAGTTGCATCTCCTGAATTCGTGTCGGTTCAAAGGTTTTATCCAGATAAGAAAAACTCATTAGCAAACAGGCGGCACCACAAGTAAACGGCGTGGTTTGAACATACAACGGCATAGGTAACTGCACTTTCGGACCGTGCGGTGTAAGACGTTTCTGTAAGCGGCGGCCGTTGCACAAATCATCGTAATAATGAATCAGGACTTTCAGTGTTTTATAGCCCATTTTTTCATATAAATTTATTGCTGCCGTATTGTCTTCGCGAACTTCTAGCCTTAATGTAGTGGAACCTTGATCAAGAGCTGCACGCTCACATTGCTCAACCAAATTCTGAGCAATTCTCCGTCCTCTGAAATCAGGTTTAACGGCAATTGAATACAACCTTGATAGCTGTGTACCTTGATGAAATAGTAGCAATGCATATCCAGCCAATTCCTCACCAGAATCTGCCACAAAAATGACAGCTTGGTTGGAGTGTAAAAAACGCTTCATTTGACGAGGAGAAATTTTATCTCCTTCAAATAGCTGTTGTTCTAACGCATTAAGCGCAGAGAGATCAGCACTTTTCGCAAGACGAAAGTCCATACGATGTCCTTATGGTTGTAGGGGCTGCTGGCCGTTCAAGATTGTTTTTGCAGTATTTTGTAAGTTCTTTATACAAGGCAGCGCTTATGCAATGTAGTCATCTACATAAATAAGCGATAACGCTGTAGAAAGGGCTTACAAAAACTGCCCAAAGGGTTCGGTTAAAAACGCTTTACTCTTCGTTGTAAGTTCGTCTCTTAGAATGACTAAGCTTCCTAACTTACGCCTCGATTAAAACGTTTTTAACTCGAACAAAATGCAATGTTGAAAGGTCAGCAGCCCCTAATAGATTGCAACTCAATAATACACCCAAAGCAACTAAGCATGCAGCTAGGTAATGAACAATAAAATTCGAACGATTGTCTACACTTAATCGTATCGAACCGTTGGGAGTGATGAGCAGTAAAGCTGTTTACTGTGATGCGGGAATCTAATTTTAGCGTATATAGACTCTAGCAATAGGAATCAAAATAATATGGCAAACCTTTTAATCGTGACAGACCAAGCAAGCGACTGGCAACAATACTTCCCTTCAGAACAAGTTGTCAGCGTCGCCCAATACCTTGATGCAGACTGGAAAAACAACTTCCGTAGCGTTCAAGTGGTCAATTTGTGTCGTGATTATGATTATATGAGCAACGGCTACTACTGCTCATTGATGGCAGAAGCTCGTGGACATCGCGTTATTCCGCGCGTTATGGCAATTAACGACATCAACCAGCCATTTCTGCTCTCTTCCGGTTTATTAAAACTCAATAAACTGTGCAAAAACACCGATTCTATTCACTGTAAAATCTACTTCGGGCGCACGCCAGAGCCGGGGTTGGATAAGCTTGCTCGTCGCCTGTTCGAGCAGTTCATGGTGCCCGTTATTGAACTGAAAATGCACAAGTACCAAGGGCAATGGCAGATTAACCGAATTGCACCATACCCATTCCAAGATTTGGAAGATCAAGAGCAAGACTTCTTTATTGAGTCTCTGGAGATGTTCTCTACTAAGGTTTGGCGTAAACCAAAACAAGAGAAAAAATACCGCTACGATGTGGCGATGTTGGTTGATCCTGAAGAGAAAATGCCTCCTTCAGATGCTTCAGCGCTGAAACGCTTTGTTCGTGCAGCAAACCGTTTGGGTATGAACTTAGAGACCATTTCACCTGACGACCTATCACGTTTAGGCGAGTTTGACGGCTTGTTCATCCGTGCAACCACCAACATCAGTAACTACACCTATCGTTTTGCCAAAACCGCTGAAAAGATGGGTTTAGTGGTTATGGACGATTCTGAGTCAATCATGAAGTGCACTAACAAGGTATTTTTGACTGAGCTATTACAACGCAACAACGTTCCGGCTCCTAAAGGTGTGATTGTAAAAAGCTTCGACAGTGACTGGAAAGAGAAGCTGCTTTCGCAGCTCGAATTACCAATGGTATTGAAGATTCCAGATGGCGCTTTCTCTCGTGGAGTGGTGAAAGTGCGCACGGAAGAAGAGTTGGAAAAAGAGGCTTCCGCTCTATTTGAAAAGAGCGCACTGATTTTGGCTCAAGCCTTTATGCCGACTGATTTTGACTGGCGTATTGGTGTGATGAATCGCCAACCTATCTTCGCCTGTAAATATATGATGAGTCGCGGCCACTGGCAGATTTATCAACACCACAATAGCGGCCGAGTTTCGTCTGGTGGTTTTGAAACACTAGACTTAAAACAAGTACCGAAAAATGTGGTGGATGTCGCCGTTAAAGCCGCCAACCTTATCGGTAGCGGATTGTATGGTGTTGACCTAAAAGAGATTGACGGCCAAGTCTATGTGATCGAAGTGAACGACAACCCAAGTATTGACCATCATGTTGAAGATGCTTTCTTGGGCGACTTACTTTACGACCGAGTAATGACTGAGTTCCTGCGCCGCATTCAAATGCGCGGCTTCTAATCGCACTCACCCGTAGCCCAAGATCATCTTGGGCTACTTTTTATAAAAAACATAAGCTTTACCAAAGCCATTTTCAGCTCTAGTTTCAAAACAGAGGCTTTCAAAAAGCACGATTTGAAAGAGACAAATGCTTCAAAAGGATCACTATGGATTTTTTAATCGATCACTGGCAGTTTTCAGGACAGCAAGCAACTCAACCAACGGATAAATCAACCTCGCTAGAGGCTCATCATTGGTATCATTGCCAACGAGATGTTCCGGGAGTTCGTGAGTGGCTTCTAGAGAACGCTATCCCCGCATCGATTGTCGACAGCTTGTTAGCTGAAGATACGCGCCCTTTGTTTGAGCAATATGACGAACAAAATTTCTTGCTGATTCTAAGAGGCGTCAATCTCAACGACAATGCCGACCCAGCAGATATGCTCAGTGTTCGCATTCTGTATTATCAAGGTGCATTGATCTCTACTCGCAAGATTCCATCCAAAACGATCAATGCGATCCGTGAATCTCTTCGCCAAGGCCAAGGTCCCAAAACGCTTGCTGATCTTGTATTAAATATTATTGATGGCCTGAACAAAAACATCGATAACTATCTCGATACCGTTGAAGACAAAATTGAAGCCTTTGACAGCGAGTTAGAACTGAGTGATGAATTGATGGACACCCATAAAGCGCTGCTCAAAATCAAACGCTTTATCAAACCTCAGCAATACGCGATTGATGACTATTTGTCTTCTGACGTACCTTTGGCAAACTTCAAAAACATGCGTTTGCGCCACAGTGTGAACACCATTACTCGCATTAACGAAACGCTCGACTTTTTCCTCAGTGAGTTAGACATTATTAAAGGTGAACTACGCCAATATCACGCCGAAAAAATGAACCAGAACACTTATCTGTTCTCTGTGATTGCAGCGATTTTTTTACCGACCAGTTTCTTAACCGGTCTATTAGGTGTTAACGTAGGAGGCATTCCGGGAACCGAATCTCCTATTGCCTTTGCCATGTTCTGCATCGGATTAGTGGGCATATTCGCTGTCGAGTTTTGGATACTCAAACGCTTGCAGTTTTTCTCGAAAAATTAAAACTGATTAATTTAAGAAAGCCGTAAACACCGCTACAGATTCGAATAGCCATTGATACTATAACTATTTGGATTTGTAGCAAGGCGACAAATGAGTGAAGCCCTATGAGCATAGCTAACCAAGTTATTAGTGTAAGTGATTAGGGTGAATGAATGCAGTCAACGCAGTTACAGATTCAAATAGGACGAGTACATGTATATTTTTGGCTACGGAAGCCTAATGAATTCACACTCCAGACAGCTAACTGGACAAACCGGAAGCGCCATTCCAGTGATTGCGCACGGACTAGTTCGCTCTTGGGGGAAAATTGATGACACTTACACTATATCCCCACTAGTAGTGAACACTGGTGAAGGTCAGGTTAACGGTGTGCTGTTGGAAATTGATGACGCGGCACTGGTTGAGTTTGATCGCCGTGAAAGTGGTTACCAACGCGTTGCGCTTCACCCTGATCAAATTGAAACTGATATTGAGTTCGACAGAAACAAAGCGATCTGGGTGTATGTCACCGAGCAACATCTTCAGCCTTGCGAGAAAAGTCCGATTGTTCAAAGCTATGTGGATACCGTTATTTGTGGTTGTTTAGAAGTCTCTGAAGCTTTTGCCAAACACTTCGTTCAGCATACTGTTGGATGGCATCATCCACTGCTCAATGACCGCCATAACCCTATCTATGTAAGACTTGCTGGCGTTTGCCAATCGAAACACGATTTGATTGATGATCTAGTTGCCAGCGTCCGTTAAATCTCTGTCCTCCTTCTATTTTCGGATAGGAGGAGAGAACGTTTACTAAAAACGTTTACACACTCTGTTATCCCTTCTCAAATCTAAGCTTAATCTCTCATATCTGTACATTACTTAACGGATTCGTTGCCATATTTTCACTCACATTGTTAAATAACGTTTCTTATGTAGCGAGGTCTCTCATGGCAACCATAAAAGACGTAGCACGTGAAGCTGGCGTTTCAGTGGCAACGGTTTCACGCGTGATCAATAAATCTCCCAAAGCTAGTAAAGCTTCGATCGAATCAGTAACGAAAGCGATGAAAGATCTTGGCTACCGACCGAATGCTGCTGCTCGTGCTTTAGTAAGCCAAAGTACAAACACAATTGGTGTTTTAGTGAGTGATGTGTCCGATCCTTTCTTTGGTACGTTAGTCAAAGCGGTTGATAATGTTGCTCATCAAGCGGGTAAACACTTGCTGATAGGTAATGGTTACCATGAAGCAGAAGAAGAGCGCCAAGCTATCGATCTGCTGATAAACAGTCGCTGTGATGCTTTGGTCATTCACTCAAAAGCGCTTTCTGATGAAGAACTGATTGCCTATGCTCACGAGATCAAAGCGTTGGTACTGATCAACCGCCATATTCCAGAACTCGCTGATCGTTGTATCTCTCTAGATAACTACAAAGGCGCTTACTTAGCGACTGAGTTTCTGATCCGCCACGGACATGAAAAGATCGCTTGTATCAGCTCTTCTCATCACATTGAAGATGCTGATCAGCGCATTGAAGGCTATAAAGACGCTCTCGCTGCACACAACATTTCCCTACCAGCAAGCTATTTGGAACTCGCCTCTCCAGACAGTGAAGGTGGTGAAGAAGCCATGACCAACTTACTGACCAAGTCTTTGGATATTACCGGTGTTGTTGCCTACAACGACAATATGGCAGCAGGCGCACTTTCGGTACTGGAAGAAAATGGTGTGAAGACACCACAAGATGTTTCGGTTATCGGATTCGATGACGGTTTAATTGCACGCTATGTGCGCCCTCGCCTCACAACGATTCGCTACCCTATTCAAATGATGGCAGAAAAGGCGGCAAAACTCGCACTGCAACTGGCTAAAGATGAAGAGTTGGAACAAGAGCCAATGTGTTTCTCGCCAACGTTAGTACGCCGAGATTCTGTAGACAAAGCACCGTCCAAAAGCACGCCTCAATAAGAAAAAAAAGCCCCCACTTCTTCAGAAGTGAGGGCAAAATCGCTTTCCCCCAAGAACTGTAAACCTTATCCCCCCAGCCCTTGGGTTCACTATGTCCCCTACGGGTTAGCTCGCCAAAACGTTGAACTTATACACAGTGGTAAAAGCGTATTCTTCGCCGGGAAGAGTCATGCAACTCTCCTGAGGCCAATCTGCATGATTCGGTGAATCCGGTAAATACTGAGTTTCTAAAGCAAGACCTTGATACTGTTTGTATGTGGAACCTTTTCGGTTAGGCGTTCCTTCTAAGAAGTTGCCACCATAAAACTGAATCGCTGGTTTATCGGTCAACACCTGCATAGACAGAGAACCGTCAGGCGCTTCAACGGTTGCGACTGGTTGTCTCGTTTTACCGCTGTCATCAAGTAAGAAGCTGTGGTCATAACCTTTGCAGTTTTTCTGCTGTTCATCTGTTAATAGATCTTGCTTGACCGCTTTCGCTGTACGGAAATCGAAACTGGTACTTTCAACGCTCGCAAGTTCTCCCAGAGGGATACCTTCAGACGTTGTTGGCAGATAGTAGTCAGCATTAACTTGCAGTTTATGCTCTAGAATATCTGCGCCAGATTCTGCACCAAGTAAATTGAAATAAGCATGGTTAGTCAGATTCAGCGGTGTCGCTTTATCGGTTGATGCTTTGTAGCTAATCACAACCTGGTTATCGTCTGTTAACTCATAAGTCACCGATGCGGTCGCATTACCCGGAAATCCTTGATCACCATCAGCAGAGAAAATTGAGAATTCAACTTTCTGTTTGCTTTGATTGACGATTTGCCAGCGACGATGACTCCAACCGTCTTTACCACCATGCAAACAATGCGCACCTTGATTCGCCGCTAACGTATAAGTTTGGCCTTGCCAAGAGTATTGGGAGTTTGCAATGCGGTTTGCATAGCGACCAACCGTTACTCCTAAGAAGCTGCCATGCTGCTTGAAGTCTTCCATAGTGCTTAAGCCAAGCAAGACTTCGCGCATTTCGCCTGCGACAGGTATTTGGCAACTCAACCACGTTGCACCAATATCCATAAACACAACTTGCACACCACTCGCATTAGTCAGCTCTACCAGCATTGCAGGCTTGCCATCGTAAGCGGGTGATTGAGTCATTGTTTCAAATAAAGAATGGGTCATCATTAACGCCCTCTAGTGAATCAAACCAGCGCCAGCTTTTGCCTGACACACATAAAAGGTTGCAGTAAGACCACTTTGTTGTGGGTAAAGGGTTTCAACCGCTTTTTCCACATCATCAACCAATGATGGCGGAACCAGCGCGACAATACAGCCACCAAAACCACCGCCTGTCATACGTACGCCGCCTTGAACGCCAATCACATCTTTTACGATGTCTACTAGGGCATCGATTTCTTTTACTGTGATTTCAAAATCGTCACGCATAGACGCATGAGATTGCTCCATAAGTTCTCCCATGCGTTTTAAGTCACCAGCGCTTAAAGCATCGGCCGCTTGCAGCGTACGTTCATTTTCTGTGATTACGTGGCGAGCGCGTTTAGCAACTACAGGATCGAGCTGCTCTACTTTGTCGTTAAACATTTCGATAGAAACATCGCGAAGCGCTTTCACACCAAAGATTTGTGCTGCCTCTTCACATTGCTGGCGGCGAGTGTTGTATTCACTGTCGACTAAGCCGCGTTGCTTGTTCGAGTTGATGATGACGACCGCCATATCTTCAGGCATTGAAACCGCTTTGGTTTCTAGACTGCGACAGTCGATAAGAAGCGCAGAATTCGCTTGGCCTTCAGCAGAGATCAGTTGATCCATGATGCCGCAGTTACAACCGACAAACTGGTTTTCAGCTTGCTGACCATTTAAGGCAATTTCAGCTTGGCTAATAGGTAAGCTGTAAAGTTCTTTAAATGTCTGACCAATAACAACTTCTAATGCAGCAGAAGAACTTAAACCCGCGCCTTGAGGTACATTACCGCTGACAGCGATATCGGCACCGTTAAATGAGTAACCGCGTTCCATCAAGTACTTCACTACACCGCGAATGTAGTTAGCCCACATTTTGTTTTCGACAAAGGTAATTGGCTGAGTTAAATCGAACTCGTCAATCGCATTACCATAATCCACAGCAACTACTTTAACCTTCGAATCAGAACGAGGAGAGGCCGCAACCACAGTTTGGTAGTTAATCGCACAAGGCAAAACGAAACCATCGTTGTAATCAGTATGTTCACCAATCAGATTTACACGGCCAGGAGCCTGAATAAGATGGCTTGCCTTATAACCCAGTACTGCTTCAAATGCAGCTTCAACACTATTAATTAAGCTCATAATTGTTCCACTTATTGTTCTTTGTAATGTACGTCTGATAGCGATCGTAGTCGCTCTGCGGCTTGTTCTGCGGTTAAATCTCGCTGAGTTTCCGCCAACATTTCATAACCAACCATAAATTTGCGAATACTTGCGCTACGCAACAGTGGTGGGTAGAACAAAGCATGTAATTGCCAATGTTCAACACTCTGACCATCTGTAAAAAACGGTGCGTAATGCCAACCCATTGAATATGGGAATGAGCACTCGAACAGGTTGTCATAACGACTGGTTAATTTTTTAATCGCAATAGCAAGATCATCGCGCATTTCATCACTAAGCTCGCTCATGCGGCGGATGTGGGTTTTCGGCAATAACATGGTTTCAAATGGCCATGCCGCCCAATAAGGCACTAGCGCGACCCAATGTTCTGTTTCAACGACAATTCTGGAACCGTCTTTTAACTCTGCTTGTACATAATCCACCAGCAGGTTTGAATTATTCTCTTTGTAATACGCACGTAAGTTATTGTCTTTACGTTCGATTTCATTAGGTAAAAAGCTATTTGCCCAAATTTGTCCGTGTGGATGCGGTTGAGAACATCCCATGGTTTCGCCCTTATTTTCAAAAGCCTGAACCCAGAGATACTCTTTGCCTAGCTCTTCAATCTGCTCATTCCATGTATCAATCACACCACGAATGGCTTGAGCAGATAATTCAGGCAAAGTCTTGTTGTGGTCCGGCGAAAAACAGATAACCCGACTTAAACCGCGAACGCCTTGCACCTTAAATAGGGGATGTTCATTTTCAGGTGCATCAGGAGAATCAGCCATTAACGCGGCAAAGTCGTTGTTAAAAACATAAGTACCTTTGTAGTCTGGGTTCTTATCGCCAGAAATTCGCTCATTGGTTGGACACAGGAAGCACTTCGCATCATAAGCAGGCAGTTCAGCGACAGATGGCTTTTCATCCTGACCACTCCAAGGGCGCTTGGCTCGATGAGGAGACACAAGCACCCATTGCCCAGTTAATGGGTTATAGCGACGATGCGGATGATCTACAGGGTTAAATTCAGTATTTGACATAACTTTTATTCATCTCTCAAACTAGTAACCTTGCGGGTTAGCAACTTGCCAACGCCAAGTATCTTCTGTCATTTCTTTTACGCTGCGAGTTGCTTTCCAGCCCAGTTCGCGTTCGGCTTTTTCAGTACTCGCCCAACATTCAGCAATATCACCAGCACGACGAGGGCAAACCTCATAAGCCACATTTTTGCCGCAAGCTTGGCTGAATGCGTCTACCATATCGAGCACACTAGAGCCTTTACCAGTGCCTAAATTATAGATATGTAAACCACTCTTCTGACCAACGTGAGTTAATGCTGCAAGGTGGCCGTCAGCTAAATCCATCACATGAATGTAGTCGCGAACTCCCGTACCATCAGGTGTTGGGTAATCATTCCCGTACACCGAAAGTTTTTCTCTGCGCCCTACTGCCACTTGTGCGATATACGGCATAAGGTTGTTTGGAATACCTTGCGGATCTTCGCCCATCAAGCCTGATGGATGCGCGCCAACAGGGTTAAAGTAGCGCAGTAAAGTAATACTCCAGCTCGGATCTGCGTTGAAAAGATCCGATAAGCATTCTTCCACCATGTACTTGCTGCGGCCATAAGGGTTGGTCGTTGCGCCTGTCGGGAAAGACTCGGTAATTGGCACTGAAGCTGGGTCACCATACACAGTGGCAGACGAACTAAAGATGATATTCTTCACTCCCGCTTTACGCATAGAACGCGCAAGAACTAAAGAGCCGTTAACGTTGTTATCATAGTATTCGAGAGGCTTAGCCACCGACTCACCCACAGCTTTCAAGCCAGCAAAATGAATTACAGCTTTGATATCATGCTCAGCAAAAATGGAATCGAGCAGCGCTTCATCACGAATATCGCCGTGATAAAAAACTGGAGCTACGCCAGAAATCATCTTAATTCTGTCCAACACCTTCTCTTTGGCATTGCACAGGTTATCGAGAATGATGGGCTCCATCCCAGCGTCAATCATTTGCACGCAAGTATGACTACCTATGTATCCCATACCGCCAGTGACCAAAACTTTCACTTCACTTACCTCAAACAACATCTCATTTAATGTGCAAGAGTGTAGCAGGCTATATCGTCAGCATTCTGTGATCACTGCTGCAGAGTGGAAACGTTTACACAAATTACACCAAATTGTCATAAACACAGGGGAAGTTTAGATAACAACTGTCTATCAGTGAGTGAAAATTTTAGAAAAAATCCTTTTTCAACAATGGGTAAACGATTTCACGTGAATATTTTTAAGTCTATTTTCTGGTTATTAATTAAACAGAAAAAAGCAATATCAACTAAACTTATTAAGTAGCTATAGGCGAATGAATTAAGTCAACATTGAGTGAAGAATCAGGGGGAAGACAATGGACACGCACAGCAAACATAGCGTTCACAGCTATTTCGCTTCCACTGGAACGCTGAATAATCAGCTTGCTGATATTCATCAGCGTATGCTTGTGTCGGTCCCAGAAATCGATCGTATTTCTTTTGCGCTTTATGATGAAGAGAACGATCACCTAAAAACCTATGCTGATAGCACTTTTCATGGCTTCGAACTCTTACATTACGAATTCCCTTTATCAGAATTACCCGCATTAAAAATCTGTTCTGAAACAGGAGAAAGTCGCTGTTTGGGCGACATTCCAAATCAGCTCAATGCCAAGTATCCCCATTCCAAATGGCTTATCGAGCAAGGCTATCGCTCATCGCTTGCCGTTCCCGTTTTCCAAAATAAGAAATTTATCGGTTTCATTTTCTTAAATTCGTTTCAAAAAGACTTATTCAACGAGTCCATTACTGAATCACTTAAACCTTTCTTAGAAATTATTCGTTTTATTGTGACTTCTGAGTATGACGTGGTGCATTCACTACTGGACTCAGCCAGTCATGTTCATTCGCAATCTCAAGAACACTGGCAAGAGTCTTCTGAACACAAAGAAAGAATCTGTCGATATGCCAAAGTGATAGCACTTGAAGTTGCACACACCTACGAATTGGACGATGAAACCATTGAAAACATTACCCTGTTTTCTAAATGTCACGATATTGGAAAGCTGTCTATTCCAGTAAGCTTGTTAACTAAGTCAAGCTCGCTAGGACATGAAGAGCGAGATCAGTTAAAAGATCATGTGGAAAAAGGCGTAGAGATCATCAATAAGATCATTGATGAAATGGGCTCACCGGATCACCCTTGTGTAGCCGTACTAAAAGAGATCGTGGCTTATCATCATGAGTTTTTAGATGGTAGCGGTTACCCCTATGGGTTAACCCAAGAAGATATCCCAATATCTGCCCGCATTATTACCGTTGCCAATGTATTCGATGCTTTAACCAGCCACCGCCCATATAAACAAGCTTGGTCTGTTCCATTTGCGTTACTTGAATTAGAAAAAATGGTCGCTAACGGCAAGTTGGATAAACACTGCGTAAATGGGTTGAGATATCATCAAGAATATTTGAAGAGAGTGATTGAAGCCTATCCTGAGCCAGATCCCAAAGATAGGCTTGACCATCATTGAGAGAACATTTCTCTTTTTTATGGCGTTCTTGCCCGCACTTCTGCCAAGGCACGTTCTAGATTTTCATTAGCAATCTTGTAATAAGAAGGCTTTTTGTCGATGGCTTGCTGTAAATATGGGATAGCTTCTTCTGGTTTGCCCTGAAGCATCAAGAAATAGCCAACATTATTCAACGCTTCTGGTGGATCCATTCGTCGCATAAACACATTTAATGCGCGCTGAGTTTCACCTTTGGCTAAATAAATGAGTGCCAAGTTGTTTAACGCCTTCTCATTATCTGGTTCTTGCTCAAGAGCAGCTAAGGTAAAACGCGTCGCATCGGTGTAATTTCCACTCATATAATGGGAATACCCCATGTTCATTAGCGCCTTACTTGATTTAGGCTGAATTTTTAAAGCATGTTTGTAAAACGCCTGTGCTACTTCATGTTGCGCTTTAACATCATCGAGAATGCCTAATCCCATATAGGCACTGGCCGGAGAAAGGCTGTCGCTGCTTAACGCTTCAATCTCTGAAACACTCGCATCATCGTCCAGTTTTAATCTTGAATTCAAGCGCAATTGATCGGCATTAATAGCTCGTAAAAAGTAACTTCGACCTTCATCAACTTTACCTTGTTTACTGTAATTCGAACCCAATTGTTCCAAAACCTGAACGTTATTAGGGTTGTGCTCTAACGCCAATAAATAGGCTCTTTCTGCAAGTTCATAATTGCCACGAGACTGATGTATACGACCGATGGTGTACAAGGTTTTGTCGCTATATTGTGAATCGGGAAAATCTAAAGAACGAATATATTCGTACAGGGCCAAATCAGAATTGTTTTGCCTTAACGCATAGTCGCCACGCTTTATCGCTTCCGTTTCGGTTAGAGGCGCAGCGTCTGTACTAAAGGTTTCTACGGGCCTTCCATCATAAAGTTCACTATCAAACTTAGATTGTTTATCAGAATCACTTGCACAGCCGGCTAATACTGAGATCAGTAAAAGAGTGACATAGTTATATTTCTTTTTCATCGCATTTCCCCTTTTACATCTTTTCGAATACATCCATCAGGTTGATCATTGCAGGTCCGATCACTACAATAAAGAAACAAGGCCAAATACAAACTAGGAGAGGAAATATCATTTTCGTTGGTATTTTGGCTGCTATTTCTTCCACTTCCTGTGTTCGTTTGTCTCGAAAATCTTCAGTATAGTCCCTTAGCGTTTGTGACAAGCTGCCACCAATTCGTGCGGCATGAGAAAGCATACTGATTAAACCAGCCAACTCATTAACCCCGGTTCTTTCAACAAATCCTTGAAAAGCCTCTGACATTTCGTAACCCGCTTTGATTTTCAGACATACCGTATCAAGCTCGTCGGCCAAATCAGGATGAGACATTCCAAGCTCTTTCGACACCCGCATCAAAGCGGCATTCAAACCCAGCCCTGATTCAGTACACACCACCAATAAATCCAGCATGTCTGGTACGCCAGATTTGATTCGAGACTTTCTCTTTTTCACCAATCGATCTAATAAGATATTCGGTATAAACAACCCAACACCAAGTCCAAATGAGATGCTTATCAATGGGTTAGAGTCACTTTCAGAAAATACAGAGTAAATTAATGCACCAAACAGCCCCAACAAAGTCGACAGCGCTTTCAACACATAAAAGAAAGTCAACGCAGTTTCGTTGTGAAATCCAGCGTGCATTAACTGATGACGCACACTCTCTTTCTCTTTAGAGCTTCCGGCAGCAAAAATAGGAGACAAAGACTCAAGAGCATTGTCGATTTTTGTGGCTCTTCTCGGTAATTCTGCTGTATTTTCAGCTTTATAAGTCTGTAAACGGTTGCGCACTACGGATTTACTGCCCGATACCACCAAGAATATCGTTATCACGATCAATACCGTAGAGAACATCACCATCATCAAAATTAGGTTTTCTTGCGTCAACTGAAAATTTTCAAAATAAGCTAAAATTGCATCCATAATTAAACCTCAAAATTGATGATTTTTCGGATCCACATAGCCCCAATAAACAGCCCAACGCCACCTATCATTACAAGTTTTGTTCCCCTTGGATCGGTATACAAAGGATCCAAGTACCCTGGGCTAATAAAACTCAACATCACAAAAATTGCAAAAGGTGCTAAAACCAATATCCAAGCCGAGAGTTTACTTTCAGCGGATAAGGTTTTAATTTTTCGCTGCAACTTAAATCGAGCACGTAATACCTTTGACACTTTATCTAAGTTTTCAGATAAATCCCCCCCTGTCTCTTTCTGCAATAAAACCGCACTAGAGAAAGCAAACATAGAAACCGTTGGATTACGTTCTACCATTTGCATCATCGCTAGACGGATATCATACCCATAGTTCAATAAGTTAAAGGTGGTTTTAAACTCGCTTCCTAGCGGGTCCGGCATCTCTTTACCCACTTCACTAAAAGCGTAAGTTATCGGATGACCAGCAGATAGCATTCGCTTCATGACATCTAGTGCATCAGGAAAAAGTTCTTCAAATTTGCCTAGTCGCTGAGAAATTTTGCTCGAAATAATGAAGTAAAGTACCAACCAGACAAAAAAACTGACCAAAAAGGCGATATAAAAGCGAGCCCCAAGGAAAAAGAACACAATAAACAAAGCAATTTGACTCAAAGAGGTGATGGTCACGACTTGAGTTAGAGAAGAGCCTATACCAGCAAGCTCCAAGCTTTTTTTCATGTTCGAAAAAGCGGCAAAGCTAACGAGTTTCTGGTCGATAGGTGAAAGGCTGCGAAGATAATGTTCATTCAACAGTGAACGACTTTGCTCATCAACTAAAGACTGGCTCTCTTTCAGCCTTTTGCTGATCGTTTTATGTTTGGCTTTATTTCCGGCAGCAGGTAATAGAAACGCCTGCGATATTAAGAAGACGGCAAAAAATAGAAAACCGAAGAAATATAGGCTGTCCTGTTGCATGCGTTACCTCCTATTCAAACGTTTCGTTGAAAATTTCATAAGGTAAATGCCAACCACGTTTAGACAATGAATCATGACACTGTGGAATGACGCCTGTTGCCGTAAAATAGCCAATAACATTTCCCTCTTCATCCATACCTTGTCGTTGGAATTTGAAAATTTCAGACATGGTAATAATGTCACCTTCCATGCCATTGATCTCTGCAATACTAACCATTCGCCGTTTACCGTCTTCTTGGCGCTCCATCTGCACAACCAAATGAATAGCGGAAGCGATTTGTGCACGTAAATTCTTAGTCGATATATTCCAACCAGCCATAGCAAACATATTTTCAACCCGGCTCAATGCATCACGAGGGGTATTGGCGTGAATGGTTGCCAACGAGCCGTCATGCCCTGTGTTCATTGCAGCCAACATATCTACTGCTTCACTGCCACGTACCTCACCGAGCACTATTCGGTCAGGTCGCATACGTAATGAGTTTTTAACCAGATCCCTTTGGGTAATCTCACCTTTCCCTTCGAGGTTTGCTGGGCGAGTTTCTAAACGAACAACATGGGGTTGTTGTAATTGCAATTCAGCGGAGTCTTCTATAGTGATGATCCGGTCGTCGCTTGGTATAAAACCAGAGAAAATGTTTAACGTGGTGGTTTTACCTGAACCAGTACCACCTGAAATAAGGATATTGAGTTCGCCTTTAACGGCTGCTTCGACAAACTTTGCCATCTGTTCTGAAATAGAGTTAAATGACAGCAAGTTATCCATTGTAAGCTTATCGACAGCAAAACGACGAATGGAAACAGAAGGCCCATCAAGAGCCAACGGTGGGATAATGGCATTAACACGCGAACCGTCAGCTAAGCGAGCATCGACCATAGGCGACGATTCATCGATACGACGGCCAACTTGACTAACAATTCGGTCGATAATGCTACGCAAATGCCTATCATCAAGAAACGTATAAGGGGTTCTTTCTAACTTACCTTTACGCTCGACAAAAACACTTTTCGCACCATTGACGAGAATATCTGACACGGTGGAATCGTTTAAAAGAGGCTCTAGTGGGCCTAAACCAAACACTTCATCTTCTATCTGCTTAATGACACGCTTACGTCCCTCCGCACTCAAAGCATGGCTTTGATCTTCAGCCATTAACTGAACCACAGCATCATGGAGATCTTTCTTAGCTCTGTCTTTTTCTAAGCTAGACAGTAATGCTAAGTCCAGAGTTTCTAGTAAACGACGATGATAATAGTGTTTGGTAGCCTGCTCTTGCTCTAACTGCTTCCGAGTATCATCGATTGCCTTATTTTTAGCTTCAGCTTCTCTAAGTTTACGCTGAAGAGGACTCTCATCTTGTTTGGGTGCCTCACTCTTTTCAATTTTTCCTTGAATCGGAGTCGTTTTGGGCTTTATTTGTGTATTAGTATTTCGAGAATGTTCCTCCTTTAAGAGATCATCCTGAAAATCAGAACTAATACTTTTACGTTTAAAAAACATATAAACTCCCTAATCCATCAGGAAAACAATCGCTTCAACCAACCTTTCTTAATTTTAACTGGAGCTAATGTTTGAGACAGCTCGGCTACCGATTTGGTTATCGAACTATTCTTGCGAGACTCGACGAAAGGCTTACCTAAATTTGCACTCTCAATTGCAGCTTTGAAATCGTTAGGTATAACGTGACTTTTAATGCCTGTTAATGTCTGCTCAATATCTTTCAATCTTATTTGTTGACGCTTTTCATAGCGATTTACGATTAACTCTATCTGCTCCTTAGCTATCCCATATTCCAGAGTTAATGCTTTCGTAATTCTAGATGCGTTCTTTATTGCAACAAGATTTTGCTGAGTAACCAAGAATACTTTGCTTGCCTGAGACAAAACAGGAGCAAACATTCTGTCCACTCCAGAAGATAAATCGACAAATACGTAAGGATAAAACTCCAGCAATGTTGGTAATAACCTGCCCATTTGCATTGCTTTATCAAAGTTCTCATTGTGATTTTCATGTTTAAAACTTAAAACATGAAGACCTGAAGGATGCTTAGAAACCAAAGAGTGTAAAGATATTTCGTCCAAATCCTTAACATTTGCTATAGCATCATTAATGCTATACGCAGGATTAATATTTAGATAATCCATCACAACACCAAAGTGAATGTCTAAGTCAAGCAGGAGTACCTTATCTTTATTTTGCAACGCTACTTCTACAGCTGTATTTAACGCTATCGTTGTTGCCCCCGAGCCACCTTTTGTATTAAGAAAAGCAAACAGTTGACCAAGTTTTCTTGCTGATATTTTTTCCTCAGCAACATTTTTTAATAGCGGAACAAGATCATTAATGGTTGAACTATCAGAAATAAAGTCGGCAGCACCTAATCTCAATGCAATCTTGAGAGCTCCATTATCACTTTCATCGCCAAATATAATTAAAGAAGTACTAACCTCTGACGCTTCTAGCATTGGACCATCATAATTTTGCAACTCGACAACTTTTTGAGCCCAGTTGGGGCCTGTTTCAACAAAAATAAGGTCTGGTGGTGTGAAGTTTTTGAAACTGTCCGCCATAACTCCATGCAAAGATATAACTTCAAAACTAAGGCTAGGACACAATGACAGCTCATTCATCATATGCAGTTTAAACGCGTCACTGGAGTACAAAACCCAAACAGATAAACTAGTTTTCAACCTTATATTATTACTGTCACTACGAGACAATTTTACTGCTTCCCCCATAAAAATTCCTTTATAGTTATTTTTTACAATCCGTATAACGTTCTTCGCCATCACTACTTAGTCTTTCAACACCTAAAGATTCCGCGGCTAAAATTGTTTCAAATTTAGGTGTAGTTATTACTCCATTGTCACCTAAAAAATTCAAAACACCTGAAAATCCATAGTTATAATTTTCAACTCTTGCTCTTACATAATAGATATCATCGTAATTATTAGTAGGGTCTAAAACCGAACCTCCGTTTTTATCTAAGTAATCAATAACGATATTCCCAGCAGTTAAACCTTGAGGCTCTCGCTCACTTAGCGCAAGATCCTTTATTTCTGGATCGTTTACTTGGCAAACAGCAGCTATACGGGCAGTTCGACGAGTTAAGTCATTAATAGACTGCAAGTTAAATATAAAAACGCCAAGTTCAAGTATCGCAAAAATAATCAACAGAACAGTTGAGCCAACGATAGTAAACTCCACTAACGTGATACCTTTCTGTTTATTGTAGGTATTCATGGTTCTGTCCTCAAAAGTGCTGAGGAGCTAAATGTTAAATCTAACAAGGAATCTAATGGTAAAAAGTTGAGTATTGGCGAGTAAGTATACGAGGCGGTTACAACAACATATTTACCATCAATCGTAACCTGAACATTTGACGTTTCTAAACCATCAAGAACAACGGGGGGATTGTCACCTGCCGGTTGTGTTTTATTACCATACACAACCATATTTTTTATCGACTCAAAATCAGCTACTGCATAAGGATCAGCAGTGCCATAAACATCACGAACAGAATAACGAGCTGCGTTCTGAACAGTTTTACTCAATGTATTATAGCTAATAAAAGCGTTACCAAATTCTACAATAATAGTTAGTATCAGTAGCAACACTGGTAAGGTAATAAGAAATTCAACGGCTGCAATACCTGATTGCCTCGGCTTTAAAATACTCATACTAAGACCCATTACTATAAGGGTCTTTATAGAGCACTATTCTATAACTACCGTCATTATTACTAGTAGCATTGGCAAGGGTACTGGAAGTCGGACAGGATTCTATATATTCACCATAAACTTCTTCTTTAGAACCATTACTTGTAGGAGCTGGTTGCAAAAGATAAAAACAACCTAAACCCGTTACTCTAAATGTGCTTTTACCAGTAGGGGTAGGATCGTTGTTACTTGAATCTTTTGAGCAATCCAGAATAGGGACTGACATTATCCTACGTCCACTACCTTGACTTAATGAATACAATGAATTTGTGTCATTAATTAACGTTGCATAATTTTCATAAAAACTATCATTAAGTTCATCAGCGGATAATTGACTATAATTTTCTTTCAACGCAACTAGGGCCTCATATTCACTTTCTGAAACCGACTTATTGTCGTCAGGACCATTAGTTTCATAGTAGGTAATTTCTTCTTCCGCAGTAGATAAACGATCAAATACATCTGAAATGGTAGTAATTCCCAACGCAATGAATGTATCGATGTCATCCTTTAATGAAGCTGGGGTATCGTAGTCTTCTTGGGTAAAAGTTCCTTTAATACTACCGCTGATTTCGTTAAATCTGGTATTCAACCCCTTACCAACGGGACCAATAGTATTCCCTGTTTTGGTTTCCACTTCACCGCCAACAGTCGCACAAGTATTATTGTTTAAACCAACGCCTGTAACCCCAGCTAACTGTTCTGATAACTTATCATCAGAGTCAAAGTCTAGAAGCTGAAAATTACCTGGGCCCATAACTGAACGATTGGTTACCAACTTCAAAGCATAAACATTTTGAGCGACATACCCACGGTTTGCATCAGATTCATCAGCACTAGGATCTTCACAAACGGCAATGGGTACAATATTACAAGTACCACCACCTGTACTTCTTCCAGCAACTGCACTATTTGATAATTTTTTATCACTAATCCCTAGTACTTGAATAAAAAAGCTTTCCAACGTCAAATTAGAGACCGCTACACGTACATATCGGTCATACATCGTAGATGCCGAGCCGCTGGAAAAATCAGAAGGGTCATTGGAAAACATTACAGATATATCCACTCCTTCATCAAAAAACCTTAACTCACTATTTCCGCCTGCTTGCGCCATTTCGGTTAAAGTATCAGTGACTGCCGTTCTTGCATCATCTTCACTCCCGCCTCGGTCAAGTACCAAAGCAGCAGCTAGTGCTGCGGCATCAACACTGTTTTGAAGCCGAGTTCTGTTCATAAAAGCATGATTGATATCGATAGCTAATGCCGTAACGCCTAGAAAAGCAAACAAGGCGATAGTCACCATCACAGCAACCAGACCTCGCTGTTTCCGCATTCCGCGAACTGGGTGATGTGCTTTCATATAAGCCTCAACTTAGTTGGCAAAACCTGTTAAAACTTGGCTATTAGCACTTTGTAATGATTCGCCTTTCTTTCCTGTATAAGTGCTATAAATGCCTTCCATTTTTTCACCGTTACCGGTAGGAAGAACCTCCAAGTTTTCCATCGTAGCATTCGGGTTATAAACTTGCTCCTGCCTCACCTGAGCCATATAAGTCCCCAATGGAGCAGGGTTGGAACAGCCAGTAAGTACTAAAACTGAAACCAACATAAAAAATACGTATTTCATTCCATGCACTCCTTACATCTCATGCCCAAACGAACCTTCACTACCACCTTTTTCAGACTGTTCCAATCCTTGCGGTGCATCCGATTCTACTTGGTGAGTTTTATCAGGGTTTTTAAGATAAGCCCCCTTACCTAACAGGTAATATTTAACATCATTCGGCTCAACGAAAGCATCAGTAGGTAATTTAATTTTAGAACGATCGATAGGTTTCGCCAGCCGAGGAGTAACAAGTATCACAAGTTCAGTTTCACCAGATATGTACTCTTTGCTACCAAATAGTTGCCCTAATACAGGAACATCGCCAAGCCCCGGGACTTTTGATGCTGAATCTCGAACATTTTCACTAAGTAAACCTGCGATACCAATGGTTTGCCCATCAGCTAACTCAAGAGTTGAAGAGGCGCTTCTTCGAGTTATAGGTGGTATATAGTAAGTAGCATTGGTACCTGAAGTGCTCAGAGATAAACTGGTTGATGCAGCTATTTCACTTACATCTACTGCTAAATTGAGGTTGATTTTTTTATCACTTAACACAGTTGGCGTAAATTTTACCCCAACACCATACTCTTTGTACTCGACGGTAATACCATCTTGATTAGGTACGGGGATAGGGAACTCGCCACCAGCTAAAAACTCAGCATTTGAACCACTTAATGCGGTTAAATTTGGCTCAGCCAGTACTTTTGCAACGCCGGTTTCTTTCGCTATGTCCAAAGCCAAGGTAAACAAAGTATTACTGTCAATAAAAGAGCTTAAAATCCCTGTACTATCTACACCAACAGTACTCAAAACTGGACCTATAGAGTTAATTCCACCTCCAACAGTAGTACCGCCGATTGAAAACTTTCCATTGTTTTGAAAGAAGTTGAAATTGGTACCAAAACGGCGAACCAGACTGCGTTGAACTTCAGCAACGGTTACTTCAAGCATCACTTGTTGCGCGCCACCAATACTCATTAAGTTGACAACACCAGTACTACTGGCTAGAGAATTTCGTGATCCAGTAGCTCCGTCAGCAGCTTGACCAGCAGCATAAGTTTCAGCCAAACGCAGAGCTAAATTCATTTTCTCTAAAGAACTTACTTGTCCACTTAAAATCAACCGGTTTTGAGCACTTTGTACGTTGATAGTCTCATCGGGCATAAGTTCGAAGAGCTTCGATTTGAGATTGTTTACATCATGAGTAACCTCAATATTGATTGACTCAATGAGTTCACCTCTACTGTTCCATGCCATTAGGTTCGTTGAACCGAGTTTTTTACCTATTAAAAACAACTCATCAGCTTTTAACATCACAATATCGAGAACCTCTGGATCCCCTAAAGAAACCCGAGTCGCTTTTCCTGCTAACTCAACAAATGTGGATTTATGATGTGGAACATTTACTGTTTTACCACTTTGAGTAGCAGCTAGGACTGCGTGACTTAACGCGAAACACAGTGTCAGTGCTGTTATTATTCTTTTCATCACTCACCTCACTCCTTGACACGAACACTGGAAGAATTCGTTCCTTTTATGATTGTTACTCTCGGAGCCACATACTGTTTGACAACTTTAGGCTCTACAGCATTCGGATTGCGCAGTGCCAATTGAATAGAACCTTTGCTGTTAGCACTTAATAATTTCTCCGCTTCTTTTGGGGACACTTCCAAAGTCACAGCTCGTACAATAATGGGTTTGTTCTCTTTTGTTCTTGCTGTCTGATCGACTGCTAATACCTTGATGTCTTTCAATACTGTGGTGGTGTATGCGTTGACGGTGTTTAATATATCGACTCGGTTGCCTGGGAGTAGAAAACCAGCGACCCCAATAACGTCATTAACTCTTATGGTCAACGCCCGCTTGTCCTCAGGTATTAAGGTCGCTAAAGTCGCACCTTGACCTGGCGCGCTAATATGCTCTGCAATCACAATTTCATCGGGATACATATTGTCCGTTGCGACCATACCGACAAGAGTCGATACATCAGTAAACTGGTTTTCTGCACGCCAAGCTTTCTCAAGCTGTTTGGTAGTGAAATGTTGTTCATCAAGAACCGTCCCTGCTGCAATTTCAATCGCAGCTACGATAACTGGCTCCCGCTCAACAACTTCAACTTTAGTCTGGGGTTGTGCTTGCCGATCCATCCACTGCTTAGCAAAAAAAACGGCTCCTAGACCAAAAATGATCGACAGCAAAAACAGTAAAATGATCTGATTGCGACTCATCGAGCGCCTCCTCCTTTTCCATCCGCCGTGAAGTAAACTTCCCATGCACGCTCAAGTATTTCTGGCGTAATAATCGGTTCAGCTTCTTCAAATGCAATGATGTCTCGACTGATTCCTATAATGTCTTTTGGTAAACAAGGATAAAAGCCCACACCATGTAAACGGTGTAAGTTATATAAGCTTTCAAAAGACGCTTGCTGTACTGATAGCGAACGACCACTCGCCATGCTTTCCCATAGCGCGTGGTATTCAGATTGATGTAAAGGGTGGAACTGAATTTTATAACCCAAACGGCGAAGAAATGCAGGATCGCTGATTTTCTCAGGATCCAAGTTAGTCGAAAACGCTAAGGTCAAAATAAAAGGGATCGTAATTTGTTGACCGTTAGGCAAAGAAAGATGGTCAAAAAAGTACTCCATCGGCACGATCCAACGGTTGAGAATGGTGTCCACAGGCATAGGCTGACGGCCTAAGTCATCGATAACCAAAATTCCGTTATTCGCCATCATTTGCAGTGGTGCCATCCATACTCTGTTGTGTTCGGTATGGTTAACCTCAAGCATATCCATGGTGAGCTCACCACCTACTTGAATACTTGGGCGCTCACACAATACCCAACGACGATCATATTGATCTTTGTAAGTAATGCTTTGAGATTGTGCATCTTTGTCGATTACCGGTTTATGATGCTGCTGTGAAAGTACTTTTATAATGTTACCTGCAGCATAAACCGCGTAGGGAACGTAGACCGAGGTGTTGAGCGAATTGAGCAGCCGAGTCGCGACATAAGTTTTACCGGTACCCGCATCACCATACAGTAATAACGCACGCCCAGAATTGATGGCAGGGCCCAAGACCGAAATCATCCTCTCGGCACCAAATACGTCACTCATAGCACGAGTAACATCAGGCCGAGTGACCAGTTTGGCGCGAACATCCTGAGCCTTAACCATAACGTTATAGTCTTGTAATGAAACAGGGGCGGGTCCTAAATAGGCATCTCGTTGAAAAGCATTATCCGCCTCTTGCATACCTGTTTCTGATAAACCATAGCGCACATGTCCCGACGACTGAGCTAAATAAGAGTTAGACTCAGCTTGATAGACTTCCACCAGCGATTTTTTACGTAACACAGCGATGAGTTCTTCAATCATATGGCTGCTAATAGCCATTAAACGAGTTAATTGTAAGATGTCGGATTTAGGATAAGCAGCTAACTGCTTAAGTAACAAATTTTCAAGTACCGCTTGAGGAATATGCAACTCATCAAAAGTAGTGGGCACTTTGGGCGCTGAAGCTTGGGGAGACAGCACTGTTTTAGGGACTTCCTTTTGTAATGCTTCAGCCATAGCTTCATCCTAGGTTCGATAAGAAATTAATTAGTGTTTAAAATACTGATACATAGCTAATGCAATAATGAGTACTGGTGCGAATGGCATATATGTTAAGTTTTGTTTCAATTTGAAATCTTCTTTTATTTGCTCAATATATATCGGTACATAATTACAGAAATTAAAACCTGCCTTACTAAAAAACATAACTCTCGAACTACATTTTTTATTAGTTAAATGATTAAGTGACCAATACATAAATCCGATAAAACAACAGCTAAACGCTATAAACAAAGAGATACTGAACAATTCTTTAAAACCAAAAATAAAACCAACTACACCAAAGAGTTTCACATCTCCTGCTGCCATGATTTTTAATACGTAAAATACTAAACTAACTGAAAAGGCAACTATAAACCCAAGAATATGGGGGATAAATAGTTCTAAGTCATACGAACTCGAAGAATAAATGTTGAAGAAACTATATGCTAAAAGTATCAAAAGCAAATAGTTGGGTATTCGATACTCTCTAGCATCGAATACCCCAATGACTACTAGCACACTCCATATGACTATCATCAAAATATACTTTAGTTTCGATACTGTTTTTGAGGTTAAGAACTAATAGAACTAGTAATTTTAGTTACTCCTGAGATTATTTTCTCACCTAGACTGCCAAAAGCTGTAGCCAAACCAGCAACAATCAACGAACCAGCAACAACATATTCAACAGCACTAAGACCGTCTTCGTCTTGCCAAAAGGTTTTGACTTGCTCAATAAACTTATTCATTAGAGGCCTCCTTAATAAATGGCTCATTTCTAATGTAGTGAGTTCTTAAATTAGCGGTTAGGACTTTTTTGTTCTCTTTTGGCACTTTTTTAAACTAAAAGGCAGTCAAGACTAGAAAATGCAGTTAAAACTTTAGGGCGAATTTGTACTAATCATTAAGTATTAATCCGGCACAAACCCTTTACGAAACAAGTTTCAAATAAACGGAGACAAACAGTTAGAACTGAGCATATTCCCTATATTTCAAGACCACATACTAATACTTGCACTTTCTCATTATTGAAATTAATGAAAAAAATTACATCCACACTATGAAGTAACATCACTATTGCTATTCCCATCCACTCACCATTTCTGAAGAAAAATTCTGCAACTTTTAGATGAGGACTTGCACTTTCCTGCCATAACTCTACTCTTACTTTGTCATGACAAAAAACTGACAAAACTGACATTTTCCTGACAGAACAAAATTTAAAATCTAGTTGTTTATCTACGGAAGGATAAAAACTCACTTATGGCAACAAAACATGTCGCTCACTGGCTAGGAAGCCCAGTAAGGCAATTACCAACACGAGTACAAGATGCATGTAACTCTGTCTTTACCGTGATTGAACACGGCAATGATGTCTCTGTTTTGAGCGAACCCAACATTAATTATGCTGTATTTTTTCTTCACAGAGATAAATGCCAAGAGTTATTACTCACTGCACTGAGGATTTGTACCAATCTGAATAAGTATTTAATTGTTATTCACGAAGGTAACTTTTTGAATTCAATTAATAAAAATGACGCGATATTTGCCATTGTGGATATATCTAAAGAAGACCCACATATCGCAGCAAACTTAATTAGCGAAAAGCTTAGTCTAAGTTTTTCCTCCGGTAGAAGAGCCTTTGACCACAGGCTGCAACACACACCAGTGGCCCCTCACACAATGAGCAAAGAAATGTTGGATATTTTGCGTCACATTGATCTCAACCTCACTCAAGAAATTCGAGAAGAAGATGTGGCCAGTTATTGTCATTATTCCATCTCATATTTCTCCAAACTGTTCAAAAGAGTCGTTGGAGTGAGCTTTAGAGATTACATTTGCAGTAAGCGAATCACGCTCGCAAAGCGTCTTTTACTTGAAGAACCCAATGCGAAAATCGCCTTTGTTGCCTATCAATGTGGATATCACGACGTATCCTATTTCTCTCGTATTTTTAAGAAGAAGACGGGGATCAGCCCAGGGGTGTTTAGACAAATAAATGCTCGCTAAATTTACAAATTTTCACGTTTTGATCTTTTTCGAACCAACAAACCCATGCTAATGTTAGGTTGAATTAACATTTTTATAACAACT
Organism: Vibrio sp. C8; assembly: GCF_054051265.1. NCBI lineage: Bacteria > Pseudomonadati > Pseudomonadota > Gammaproteobacteria > Vibrionales > Vibrionaceae > Vibrio > Vibrio sp. C8. The sequence continues at coordinate 177,983 of NZ_JBPAOE010000044.1, read as the reverse complement.
ATTATTTTTATAACCAAGCGCTGTTGTATGGAGTTCGAACATGATTCTGCCAAATGAGTCACATCAACCTTACTGCTCTCTCCCACCACCAAACGAAATGATTTTGAAATGGGCTGACGAGCGTCCTAATGACGTTTATCTGAAACAGATAATCGACCGAAAATTCATCGAATTTACTTATTCTGAGGTTGCTGACAAGGCTTTACGCCTAGTCTCAGCTTTAAGAGCTCTCGGTGCTAACCCCGGCGATAAAGTCGCCCTTATTTCTAAAAACTGTGCAGAGTGGTTTATTTGCGATTTAGCGATGATGCTCGGTGATTATGTCAGTGTACCTATTTTTCCAACTGCCGGTTCAGACACTATTGAATACTGTCTGAACCATAGTGGTAGTCAGCATTTAATCATAGGCAAATTAGATGATAGTGAAGCCGTCACAACCGCTTTAAAAGCGACACCCAACATCATCAGCATAGCTTTACCTTACAGTTCAGCGCCGAAATGCCAATACGAGTACAAAGAGCTAATTAAACAATACCCACCAAGCTCTGAAAGAGTACAGCACCACGATGACAAGCTAATGTCATTGGTCTATACATCAGGAACATCAGGGCAACCAAAAGGTGCTATGCTCACCTACGGAGCTTTTACGTGGTCTGTTCAACAACTGATAGATCTTATACAGATCGAAGACAATGATCGTTTGTTCTCTTATCTACCTTTGGCACATATTACTGAGCGTGTTTATATTTTCGGTACCTCAATACAAGGAGGGGTTCAAACGGCCTTTCCTGAATCACTTGATACGTTTATTGAAGATGTCAGGATGCAGCGTCCGACCTTCTTTATTTCGGTACCACGTTTATGGACCCTATTCCAACAAAGAATTCTAGATAAACTTCCTCAGCGAAAACTGAACTTATTGCTGAAGATTCCATTTGTAAACTCAATAGTCAAACGCAAGATAGCCGATGGTTTAGGGTTAGATAAGGCGAGAATATTAGGTTGTGGTTCTGCACCAGTCTCCCCTTCTTTGCTTAGCTGGTACCATCAGGTAGGGTTAAACGTCACCGAGGCTTGGGGAATGACCGAGTCGTTTGCCTATAGCACCATAAACTACCCTTTCCGTGCAGATAAAATCGGTACCGTCGGTAATGCAGGGCCTGGAGTAAAAATAAAGATTGCTCAAGATGGTGAGATTCTTGTTCTCAGCAAAGGGCTTTTCTCTGGTTACTACAACAACGATATTGCGACTAAAGAGTCGTTTGATAATGATGGATGGCTTCATACTGGTGATATTGGTTCGATAGATAGCGATGGCTATCTGAGTATTCAAGGTCGCAAGAAAGACACTTTCAAAACAGCAAAAGGCAAATTCGTAGCACCCGTACCTATTGAAAAGAAACTGTTTGAATATTCACGTGTAGAAATGATGTGCATGATTGGCTTAGGCCTACCAGCACCAATACTGTTGGTGGTTCCTCACGCATTTCCTAATTTTGACCGTTCGCGTTACGAAAGAACGACAGAGAAAATCATTAAACGCATTAACTCTGAGGTAGAAACTCACGAGCAAATCAAAGGTGTTTTGATGATAAAAGAACCATGGTCAATAGCTAACGGAATCCTAACTCCGACATTGAAAATTAAGCGTCATGTCTTAGAGAAGAAGTACCACGAGATAGGACAAAACTGGCCCAAAGATCAATTGATCGTCTGGGAAAAATAGTCACTTAACGAACCGTCTATAATCCAGCTCCTAGAAAATGCAATGCATTATTCTGGGGCTGGCATCTTGTCCCACCTGAATGAACTTGTTCATAGTTATTAAATTCCAACTTTCAATCGAGTGACAAAAATAACACCAATAAAACAAAAGCCCCAATCGCTTTCACGAATGGGGCTTAAATACTCAGTTAACTAATTATTAGTTAATTAGGCATTATTTCTTAGCGTTACGCTCTTTAACTTCAGCGATAACTTTTTCTGCTACGTTAGCAGGACATGGTGCGTAGTGTGCGAACTCCATAGAGAACTGACCACGACCAGAAGTCATTGTACGTAGTGTACCGATGTAGCCGAACATTTCAGATAGTGGAACGTCTGCTTTGATACGTACGCCAGTAGCACCAGCTTGTTGGTCTTTGATCATACCACGACGACGGTTAAGGTCACCGATTACGTCACCAACGTGATCTTCTGGAGTGAACACGTCAACTTTCATGATTGGCTCAAGAAGTTGCGCGCCAGCTTTTGGCATAGATTGACGGAATGCGCCTTTCGCTGCGATTTCAAATGCGATAGCAGATGAGTCAACTGCGTGGAAGCCACCGTCGAACAGTTCAACTTCAACATCTAGCGTAGGGAAGCCAGCAAGAACACCGTGCTCCATCATGCTTTCGAAGCCTTTTTCTACTGCAGGCCAGAATTCTTTAGGTACGTTACCACCAACAACTGTTGACTTGAACGTGAAGCCAGAGTTTGGCTCACCTGGTTTGATACGGTAGTCGATCTTACCGAACTGACCTGAACCACCAGACTGTTTCTTGTGCGTGTAGCTATCTTCAACAGCTTTAGTGATTGTTTCACGGTAAGCAACTTGAGGAGCACCAACAGTTAGTTCAACACCGTAAGTACGCTTAAGGATGTCAACTTTAATATCTAGGTGTAGTTCGCCCATACCTTTAAGGATGGTTTCACCTGAATCTTCATCTGTTTCAACTTGGAAAGATGGATCTTCTGCAACCATTTTACCGATCGCGATACCCATTTTCTCAGTAGAACCTTTATCTTTAGGTGCTACAGCAATTGAGATTACTGGTACAGGGAAAATCATTGGCTCTAGAGTACATTCATGCTTAGGATCACATAGAGTGTGACCAGTTTGCACGTTCTTCATACCAACGATAGCGATGATATCGCCCGCTTGAGCTTCTGTAATTTCATTACGGTCATTCGCTTGCATCTCAACCATACGGCCGATACGCTCAGTTTTGCCCGTTGCTGAGTTAAGGATAGTGTCACCCTTCTTCAAGCGGCCTGAGTAGATACGTACGAACGTTAGAGCACCAAAACGGTCATCCATGATCTTAAACGCAAGCGCTTTTAGCGGTTGATCTGCATCAACAATTGCTTTTTCGCCTGTTGGCTCACCAGTTTGTGGGTCAGTCAGATCTTGTGGGTCAACTTCTGTTGGTGCTGGTAGATAATCTACTACTGCATCAAGAACAAGTTGCATACCTTTGTTTTTGAATGCTGAACCACAGAATGTTGGGAAGAACGCTAGATCACGAGTACCTTTACGGATACAACGCTTAATGTCTTCGATAGAAGGTTCTTCGCCTTCCATGTAAGCCATCATTAGCTCGTCATCTTGCTCAACTGCCGTTTCGATCAACATTTCACGGTATTCTTCCAATTGGTCAACCATGTCTGCTGGAACTTCTTTAACTTCGTAGTTTTCTGGTAGACCTGACTCATCCCAAACGTACGCTTGACGAGTTAAGATATCTACAACACCAACGAAATCATCTTCACGACCGATTGGAAGAGTCATTACTAGTGGGTTAGCAGCCAGTACATTCTTCACTTGTTCAACAACATTGAAGAAGTCAGCACCCATACGGTCTAGTTTGTTAACGAAAATGACACGTGCAACTTCAGATTCGTTAGCGTAACGCCAGTTAGTTTCTGACTGAGGTTCAACACCGCCAGAACCACAGAATACACCGATACCGCCATCTAGAACTTTAAGTGAACGGTATACTTCAACTGTAAAGTCAACGTGTCCAGGAGTATCGATAACGTTTAGACGGTGATTTTTCCACTCACACGTTACAGCTGCTGACTGGATAGTAATACCGCGCTCTGCTTCTTGTTCCATGAAGTCTGTAGTAGATTCACCATCGTGAACCTCACCAGTTTTATGGATTTTACCAGTAAGCTTAAGAATACGCTCAGTGGTAGTGGTTTTACCCGCGTCAACGTGCGCGAAAATACCAATGTTTCTGTATTTCGATAAATCTGCCATTGTCTTACTCTGTTAATAGGATATAAAATGCGCGCAGAGTATATCACAATCTGTCAAGACTGATACCCCCGCAAACCGCTGCCCTTAAAAAATATTTAACTACAGCTAATGATCGTGAAATATAGGCGATTCCATCCCAAGACGCGAGCTAATTCAAAAATATTTTCTCGACTTATTTTCTTTGGGAGTAACACGCCCCTAGAGTTCATCAAATGCTTCAATTGCCTCCGAAAGCTTCTTCACGCCGTGTATCTGCATTCCGGCAATGCCACCTTTAGGCATATTCGAAGCTGGAACAATAGCTCTTTTGAAGCCATGTTTGAACGCTTCGTTCAATCGCTCTTGTCCACTTGGCACTGGGCGAATCTCTCCCGCAAGCCCCACTTCTCCAAAAATTACTACATCTTTAGGTAGCGGCTTATCACGAAAGCTCGATAAAAGTGCCATGAGCAATGCCAAATCTGCGCTCGTCTCAGTGACTTTCACCCCACCAACCACATTGACAAACACATCTTGGTCAGCCATTTGTAGGCCACCGTGTTTGTGTAAAACTGCGAGTAATAGTGACAAACGGTTCTGTTCCAGACCAACGGCTACTCGCCTTGGGTTCGCCAACTGAGAATAATCCACCAGCGCTTGAATTTCGACCAACAATGGGCGCGTACCTTCCCAAACCACCATCACAGAGCTTCCGGATGTATCTTCTTCACCACGAGAAAGGAAAATGGCAGATGGGTTACTCACTTCACGCAGCCCTTGGCCTGTCATAGCAAATACACCAAGCTCATTCACAGCTCCAAAGCGGTTTTTATGACTGCGTAGAGTTCGGAATCGTGTATCTGAACCACCATCAAGTAATACTGAGCAGTCAATAATGTGCTCCAGTACTTTCGGTCCGGCTAATGTGCCATCTTTCGTTACATGACCAACAATAAATACCGCCACATTGTTTTGTTTTGCATAACGTGTCAATGCAGTGGCAGATTCTCGTACCTGAGCCACAGTTCCAGGAGACGACTGAACATCAGCAACATGCATCACTTGAATTGAGTCAATAACCATAATTCTTGGCTGCTCTTTTTCAGCGACCTGACAAATCTTATCAACGTTGGTTTCAGAGAGCATTTTCAGATGCTCTTTAGGCAAGCCAAGCCGAGAGGCTCGCATTGCGACCTGCTGAAGTGATTCTTCGCCTGTAACATAAAGCGTAGGCATTTGAGGAGAAAGCAAACACATGGTTTGTAACAAAAGTGTAGATTTACCTGCACCAGGGTTACCACCGATTAAAATTGCAGCTCCAGGCACCACTCCACCACCAAGTACTCGGTCCAGTTCTTTAAAGCCACTACTAAAACGAGGAACTTCCTGTAGATTGATTTCTGAAAGTATTTGAACCTGTGATTCTGTAGCACTTCCCGCATAACCACTGAGTCGCTCATTACGTGCAACCTGTGGTGAAGCAGCTAGCCTTACTTCAGATATGGTATTCCATGCGCCACAAGCGTTACACTGACCTTGCCAACGGGGAAAATCTGCGCCGCAATCGTTACATACGTAAGCGCGTTTTGCTTTTACCATGCTTCCTCAAATTCATCTAAGTTGTGACATAGAGACTTTAATAATATGTTGAATCAATGCAACATATTGCTAAAGAAATCATTATCAATGCCGATTTTATTAAGTGGACATTACTCTAACAGAAAACTATGCAGCAATCTGAAATTCTCTCCCTCGCTGAACGGCTAATTCCCGCTTATAAGTCAGCCGATTTTGAGCAACTCCTGAATAAATTCACGGGGGGACAACCGCCGTCTGTCAAACTTCTGGTAAAGATGGAATTGAATCGTGTTATGGCTCCATGCACCAAAAGCATTGATTTACGCGGGCGAGTTCAAGGAGAATGTAGAGAATATGAGTTAGACGGCAAGAAGCATTGGCTGGATGATGTTGCCTTCAATACCTATCATAAGAGTGTTAAGAAGTTTGGAGCTTATACTGAAGGGGTTTGGGAGAACTTAACTAATACTCGCAATAACTTTCGCGTAATGAAGCAGCAAGGCACATTAAACAAAGGTAAAGGTGCCGCTGCAGAAGGTAGTTTTGATGTCGAACCGGTTAAATTAGGTTATGACCTTAAACGCTTAGAAAATCGGTTAAAGATTAATACTCAGGTCAAAATTCATCTACCGAGCAATGAACAAGTTGTTCATGGTTTGAGTGTCGATTTATCGGCTTCTGGTGCTAAGTTCAAAGTCCCCTCTGCGTTCAACTACAAACTTGGCGATACCATTTGGGTTCAATTTACCGAACTCACTAAAAGCAGTAAGCTGGAAGAACTCAACAAACCGATAGAGTATCGTATTCTTGGCGTCGATGAATCTTACGATAATGACTCGGTAAAGTATTTACGTGCTTTGAAATTGTCTGAGAGTCTAATTATTGAAAAGGTGATTGAAGAGTCACTAAAAAATAACAGCCAGAAAGCCCGTCACGATAACCAAGATAAAATTATCCGAGCTCGAACTCGCGGTTACGAACACAGCTATCTTAAACATACCTGTAACTTGCCTGTATTTTTCAGCGGTAGCGAACTGAAGTTAGCTTTATTAACCGAGCACAACCACCCGCTTTGGCAATACTGGCACGATGAACGTAACCAACAATCGTTAAGTAGTTTGTTCAACCAGGCTCGCATGGACATGCTGACCAAACCTGGCGTAAGCGGCAGTAATAATGTGCTTTATGCGTTTAAACACGAACATCAAGATAAGACATTTTTCTTTTCAATGATGATGCCAGAAGCCACAAGCGACCAACGAAAACTTTTCTGGCATGTAGGTGCGCGCAAAGAGAGTTGGAAGGCTTTCCGTTTATCAGTTTTTGAGCTTTCTCAGGCGGAGAGAGAAGAACTGGCTAATCATTCCAGCGAGCTCGCTAATCAATCACAAAAACTCACTCACTGCGGTGTATTACAAGAAATCAGTGATTTCAGCTCAGCCAAAGACTATTTATTAGTCGACAAACCCCAACTGCCAACCAGTGAACTCAACCCGTTTCGTCATCCTCGTAAGGTTATTGGATCACCGACAGGTATCTATTTTGATGCCCGCTCGCGCCGTAAAGAGCCACGCTACACACTGAAAACACCCGTGAATGTCATTTTCAACGATCAAGTGTTAGGTGAAGGAGCATCTCTTGATCTTTCCAAACGCGGATTGAATGTGATAGTGAATGCCCCTGTGCAATTGAAAGCGGGCGACATGATCAGCATTGATTATCTCGAGCTGAAGCTGTACGACAAAAACTTGCCTCTCAATCAAGTGCCATACCGGGTAATTAGAATCAGTCCTGAAGGGCAACGTCTGCATTTGATGATCGATGAAAACGCACAAACTATGAAAACCATAGCGTTTTTCAATAGCATCATAGAAAGCAATCAAGACAAGTTAATACCAAAAGAAGAGATTCTGCCTAGCCCACACTTACTTGAAGGCTTGCACAATATTTTGTTGGATAAAATTGTCAGCGCACCCATTTTCGTAGAAAAAAACGGTCCTAGTCTTAAGCCTAAAGTGATTGGGGTAAATTACCCACTTCCGCCTCACTTGGCTTTGTTAGCGAAACTGGGCCAAGAAGGTCAGATATCACTAGAGCCAATCTTTAAAGGTCACACCAACACCTTACTGGCAACACCAATGAAGCGAATTGATGGTGCCGAAGCTCAATATCATGAAGTGTATATTGCGGCAATCAAATTTGGCTCTCGCATCCAGTCAATTGAAACCCGATTGTTATCGGATTTCACCAATACGAAAGAACGTATTAAGTTCATTCAGAAGGCACAATTGATGGGCGAAATATATATTCTGCGACTATGTGGCGCTCCAGTGTTTGACCCATTCACGGTTCTACTAAGGCGCGATATTGATGAACTGGCACAAATCAGCCTCCATCAAGCAAAAAACTTGGAGAAAGAAATCAACAACATTGTTGGCTACGGCGAGATTATCGATATTACTGAAGAAGTTCTTATCCGGTTAGAATTAACCAACTAACATTCTTCTGTTTAGTAAAAATAAAAATCCAGTGCCTCAGACACTGGATTTTTTTATTCATTACAAAACTTAACTTGCTCTATTCGCTAGCCGTAAGATCCGCTTTCTCTTTAGCTTGCTGAGCTTCTCTAACATCTTTGTAGATACGGCCCATCTCAATAAACGAGTAACGATGTTCTACGTACTCATAAACATTGAACGAGATTGCTAACTTATAAAGCGACACTGCATGCGCATAATCACCTTGCATGTGGTAACGCTTGCCGAGATAGAAATAGGCTTCTGTTAGGCGCTGCGCTAATAAATTGTTGTCACGCGTGCTAGCCAGTATCACTTTAAATAGCTGCTCTTCAGATATTTCATCCAACATCATAGCAACCAACAACCACCCCCAATCTTCATTGTGAGATTTGAACTGCTGGCTAAGCTCTGCTTTTGCCGCATTCGGCTCGAGATCCATTTTGATGATGTAGCGCCAAAGGGCGCGAAACGGATCATTAGGATCCATTTGATAATGTTTGTCAGCTTCATCGAATGCAAGCTGAGGACGCTCACCGTAATAAAGTGCAACCGCTCTATTACGCATTGCATATTCATTACTCGGATCAAGCTCTAATGTTGAATCAAAAGATTCGTAAGCTGCGTCGAATTCACCTGTTTCAGTGTAATAAACACCAAGCAGATTAAAGATATCTGGTTGTGCTGGATTTAAAGCTAATGACTGAGTGAAGTCTAATCGAGCCAAATCACGTAAGCCGACGCTGTCATAAGCGTTACCACGTTCAAAAAGCATTTTTGCTCGAACTTCGTCAGTTAGATCAGGGCGTTGCAATAGCTGAGTCAAACGCGCTATTTGAACTTCCTGCTGCACACTTGCCTGTAAAGGAATAGCCATTGGTGGATAAACCCATGGTAAGGGTTGTTCCGATTCTGATGAATTGCTCGCACATCCAGCTAGCAACATTAATGCTGCACTGGCCGCTGCGGTTTTGAACCATTTCACTAATAGATACTCCTGTATACCCCAAACGCATGAAAAAGGGAGCGAATTACGCTCCCTTTATAACACGCTTTCTAGATAAAATGCGAAAACAGTTCGCATTCCATCTTTTGCGTAAACTTATTCCGCTTCTGGAGCAGAATCAGTTGCAGCTGCTTCAACTGGCTTTTCTACTGCTTCTTTCATGCTCAAACGAACACGACCTTGGCGGTCGATTTCAAGTACTTTAACTTGAACTTCTTGGCCTTCAGTTAGGAAGTCAGATACTTTCTCTACACGCTGGTCAGCGATTTGAGAAATGTGTACAAGACCATCTTTACCTGGAAGAACAGTTACGAATGCACCGAAGTCAGCTAGACGTGCAACTTTACCTGTGTAGATCTTACCGACTTCAACTTCAGCTGTGATTTGCTCAATACGACGAATAGCCTCTTTCGCTTGTTCACCAGAAGTTGCAGCAATCTTGATTGTGCCATCATCTTCGATTTCGATCGTTGTACCCGTTTCTTCAGTTAGCATACGGATAACTGCGCCGCCTTTACCGATAACATCTTTGATCTTATCTGAGCTAATCTTCATTGTGTGGATACGTGGAGCGAATTGAGAAATATCGTCACGAGCACCAGAGATCGCTTCATCCATCACAGATAGGATGTGCTTACGTGCACCTTGCGCTTGGTTAAGAGCAATTTGCATGATCTCTTTAGTGATACCTTCGATCTTGATATCCATCTGTAGTGCAGTAATACCAGTGTTAGTACCTGCAACTTTAAAGTCCATGTCACCTAGGTGATCTTCGTCGCCAAGGATGTCAGAAAGAACAACGAAATCGTCGCCTTCTTTAACCAGACCCATTGCGATACCTGCAACAGAAGACTTGATTGGTACACCAGCATCCATAAGCGCTAGAGAAGTACCACATACAGAAGCCATTGAAGAAGAGCCGTTTGATTCAGTGATTTCTGAAACAACACGTACTGTGTACGGGAATTCTTCTGCAGAAGGCATTACTGCTGCAATACCGCGTTTAGCCAATTTACCGTGGCCGATTTCGCGACGCTTAGGAGAACCTACAAAACCAGTTTCACCTACACAGTATGGAGGGAAGTTGTAGTGTAGTAGGAAGTAATCTTTCTTCTCACCAGTTAGCTCATCAATGATTTGAGCATCACGTTGAGTACCTAGAGTAGCCGTTACTAGAGCCTGAGTTTCACCACGAGTGAATAGCGCAGAACCGTGGGTGCGTGGAAGAACACCAGTACGTACATCAAGTGCACGAACCATGTCTTTCTCACGACCATCAATACGAGGGTTGCCCGCGATGATGCTACGACGTACAACCGTTTTCTCTAGATCGTGGAAAATAGTGTGTACTTCTTTTAGGTTTAGTTCTTCGTTTTCAGCCAGTAGCTTCTCGTTCACTTCAGCACTGATTTCGTGGATACGGTCATAACGCGCCATTTTTTCAGTGATTTGGTAAGCTTCAACAAGTTTTGTCTCAGCTAGCTCAGCGATTTTCGCTTTAAGCTCTGTGTTTTCTGCTGGAGCTGTCCAGTTCCAAGAAGGAGTAGCAACTTCTGCTGCAAATTCGTTGATAGCATTGATAACTGTTTGTTGTTGGTCGTGACCAAATACAACAGCAGAAAGCATTTCTTCTTCAGTTAGATTGTCTGCTTCTGACTCAACCATCAATACTGCTGATGAAGTACCAGCAACAACAAGGTCAAGCTTAGACGCCGCAAGTTCAGTGTTACTTGGGTTAAGTACTAATTGACCATCAATGTGACCAACGCGAGCTGCACCGATAGGACCATTGAATGGGATACCAGAAATAGCAAGCGCTGCTGAAGTACCGATCATAGTTACGATATCTGGTTGTACATCTGGGTTAACAGAAACAACAGTAGCGATAACTTGAACTTCATTTTTGAATGCATCTGGGAATAGAGGGCGAATAGGACGGTCGATTAGACGAGCAGTCAGTGTTTCGCCTTCAGAAGGACGTCCTTCACGCTTGAAGAAGCCACCAGGGATTTTACCAGCAGCGTAAGTACGCTCTTGATAGTTTACTGTTAGAGGGAAGAAATCTTGACCTTCTACCGCTTCTTTTTTACCAACAACAGATACGAATACTGCGGTGTCATCCATAGTAACCATAACTGCAGCTGTTGCTTGACGTGCAATAACACCTGTTTCTAGCGTTACAGTGTGGTTGCCGTACTGAAACGTTTTAACAACTGGTTTTTCGAACATGTAAATATTCCTTGCTCTGAGCACATGCTCAGATTTATTAAACGAATCTCACACATTACGAATCGCGACTAGTGAAAACGCGCTTAGTTCTTGATTACAAGAAGCGTCCGCAAACACGCTTTGAATAGCCGCGACCGTTTGGTCGACGTGGTTGACTGTAATGTAGTGAGTATTGATTGGAAATCCTTACATAGGATTTCGCCGTGCGTAGTATATACCCGCTTGCTTCAAGATGCTAATTTCAGGAGATAATTGGTGTGTATTTCCCAGCATTCCAGATGCCTTATCCTTCATCAAAACATAGGCTGAAATCTCGCTACAGCCTCCGACTAAATTAGATTCTGGATATATAGAGGCGAAGTTCCAGAATGGCTCAGCTAAGTAACTGAGTGCACACTCTCAAATCGCAGACACAAAAAAGGGGCTAAAAAGCCCCTTTTTCTTCAAACCTGCTTGGCAGACGCTAATTAGCGACGTAGGCCTAGGCGTTTGATTAGGTCGTGGTAACGATCTAGATCTTTACCTTTAAGGTAATCTAGAAGCTTACGACGGCTAGAAACCATGCGTAGTAGACCACGACGGCTGTGGTGATCGCCTTTGTGAGCTTTAAAGTGACCTTGAAGGTGGTTGATAGAAGCTGTAAGTAGAGCTACTTGAACTTCTGGTGAACCAGTGTCGCCTTCAGCACGTGCATATTCTGCTACGATTGCTGCTTTAGTTTCTGCATTCAGAGACATAATTCTCTCCTAAAGAGTTAAGTTTATATTTGTGTCAGCCAATCTCTGATTCAGCCGACACGTGAGGGGCGGATTATAGGGAATAACCTGTAATCACACAAGCGCTATTTCACGGAATAGAATCTGTAACTTTGCGCTATAAATCAGGCATTGACGTTGTAGCATCAAGTACGCGGTGGATAAACCACTAAACGCTTCGGTGCTACTTTCCCATCGTTATCGATTTCGGCAACGCCAAGGAATAGCTTCTCTTCACCACCCGTCATGCGAACAATACCGTCTGTTGGCACACCAAAGACTTGAACAGCCTGTCCATGTTGAACCAAATCAACCAGTTCAGCGACAAGATTTACTTCAGGTAAATCTTGTACTGCGGTATCCATAGGCAACAACAGAGCATCAAGAACATCATAAGGAGATCGCTCTTCACGATGGGCCAGTTCAACGAGTTCGTTAAGCTGTTCAAGCGTCACCATATTTTCATATGGATACTTAGCTACACCAGTACGACGCAACATAGTGACGTGTGCACCACAGCCCAGCATTTCACCTAAATCATCAACGATAGTGCGGATGTAGGTGCCTTTTGAGCAGTGCACTTCCATCTCGACTTCATCGTTTTCAAAACGATGAAGAACAATATCGTAAACGGTGATTTTGCGAGCTTCGCGAGGTACTTCGATTCCCTGACGAGCATATTCATACAATGGACGACCTTGGTATTTCAATGCCGAAAACATTGAAGGCACCTGATCAGTTTCGCCTCTGAACTTTTCGATACAGCTGTTCAAAGTTTCAAGATCTACATTCACTTCACGAGTTTCAACCACTTCACCGTCTGAATCAGAGGTGTCAGTACGTTCACCCAACTTTGCGATTACACGATAACGCTTATCGGAATCGAGCAGAAACTGAGAGAACTTGGTTGCTTCACCGAGACAGATCGGCAGCATACCGGTTGCAAGAGGATCCAACGCGCCGGTATGGCCCGCCTTTTCTGCGAAGAAAAGACGCTTAACTTTTTGCAGGGTATCATTTGATGAGATGCCGGTTGGTTTATCAATCAGCACCACACCATTTATCGGACGCCCTTTACGACGACGAGCCATTACTCTTCGTCCTCTCGACCTGCATCTTTTTGCTTACGCTTATCTGTACTTACTACTTCAGAAACAAGGTTCGACATACGCATACCTTCTACTAAGGTACTGTCATAGTGGAAACGGATTTCAGGAGTCAAACGTAAGCGGATACGCTTACCAAGCATCATACGAATATGAGCTTCGTGTTCACGCAGAGCTTTAAGACAAGACTCTGGCGTTTGTTCACCAACACACAAGAAGGTCACAAACACTTTTGCGTATGCAAGATCACGAGAAACTTCCACATCAGAAATGGTCACCATTCCTAGACGAGAATCACGAACTTCGCGTTGAAGGATCATCGCAAGTTCTTTTTGTAATTGCTGAGCCACACGCTGGGTACGGCTAAATTCTTTTGGCATAATTTTCTCACTAATAGAAAGAATGGGGGAATGGTCAACCCACTCCCCCATGGCGTATTCAACAACCGAACATTGCCGTTTGTTCTGATTGATGATCCATAATGATTACGATTAATCATCACATCTCATCAATTTTAGCGAATTAATCGATGGTACGTTGAATTTCAACCGTTTCGAATACTTCGATTTGGTCGCCTACGCGAACATCGTTGTAGTTCTTAACGCCGATACCACACTCATAACCGTTCTTAACTTCTTGCATGTCGTCTTTAAAGCGACGTAATGACTCAAGCTCACCTTCGTAAATAACCACGTTATCACGTAGTACACGAATTGGAGCATTACGCTTGATAAGACCTTCAGTAACCATACAACCAGCGATTGCGCCAAGTTTTGGAGACTTAAAGACGTCACGAACTTCAGCAAGACCAATGATTTCTTGCTTGAATTCTGGAGCAAGCATGCCGCTCATTGCCGCTTTAACTTCATCAATCAATTGGTAAATGATTGAGTAGTAGCGTAAGTCAACACTTTCAACTTCAACTGCACGACGAGCTGATGCATCAGCACGAACGTTAAAGCCAACAACGATAGCGTTTGAAGCTGCAGCTAGTACTACGTCAGTTTCAGTAATACCACCAACACCAGAACCCACGATGTTTACTTTCACTTCGTCAGTAGATAGCTTCACTAATGAATCAGAGATAGCTTCTACCGAACCCTGTACGTCAGCTTTCAGTACGATGTTAAGTTCAGACACATCACCAGCAGTCATGTTAGAGAACATGTTCTCTAGTTTAGATTTCTGCTGACGAGCTAGTTTAACTTCACGGAACTTACCTTGACGATAGTTCGCAACTTCACGCGCTTTACGCTCATCACGTACAACTGTCGCTTCGTCACCCGCAGCAGGAACACCAGAAAGACCTAGAATTTCTACCGGGATAGAAGGACCAGCTTCACTAACTTCGTTACCAACTTCATCACGCATTGCGCGAACACGGCCATATTCCTGACCACAAAGTACGATATCACCTCTGTTCAAAGTACCTGACTGTACAAGAACAGTAGCAACTGGACCACGACCTTTATCTAGGCGTGATTCAATCACAACACCAGAAGCCATGCCGTCTTTCACAGCAGTCAGTTCAAGAACTTCTGCTTGTAGAAGAATAGACTCTAGAAGTGAATCAATGTTAGTACCCTGTTTTGCAGAGATATGAACGAAGATGTTCTCACCGCCCCACTCTTCAGGAATAACGTCATACTGAGCTAGCTCATTCTTAACGTTATCTGGGTTAGCATCTTCTTTGTCGATCTTGTTCACAGCGATAATCAAAGGTACACCTGCCGCTTTTGCGTGCTGGATAGCTTCAACTGTTTGTGGCATTACGCCATCATCTGCTGCAACAACAAGAACAACGATATCTGTCGCTTGAGCACCACGAGCACGCATTGACGTAAACGCCGCGTGTCCAGGAGTATCAAGGAACGTAATCATGCCGTTTGGTGTTTCTACGTGGTATGCACCAATGTGCTGTGTAATACCACCAGCTTCACCTGATGCAACGTGCGTACGACGAATGTAATCAAGTGTAGATGTTTTACCATGGTCAACGTGCCCCATAATGGTAACAACTGGCGCACGAGATACTTTCTCGAACTCGTTGTCGCGGTCTTGCATTACTGCTTCTTCAAGTTCGTTTTCTTTGCGAAGAATAACTTTGTGACCCATTTCTTCAGCAACAAGTTGTGCTGTTTCTTGGTCAATCACTTGGTTAATCGTCGCCATCGCACCCATCTTCATCATCACTTTGATGACTTCAGTCCCTTTTACCGACATTTTGCTTGCCAGTTCAGAAACTACGATAGTTTCACCAATCACAACATCTGATTTAGCTACAACTGCGCTCTTATCGAAGCCGTGTTGCATTGACGATGGCTTAGCAATTTTGCCAGCTTTACGACCTTTACCACCACGGCGAGTATCGCGCTCTTGCTTATCGTCGCGATTAGACATTTTCGTCTTTTTCGTCTTGGCGGAAGCACTACGGCGACGAGCACCTTCTTCACGACGGTCTGCTTCATCTTCTGCCGCACGAGCGTAGCTCGATGTGGTCACATGGTAATCTGTATTCTCTTCCATTTTACCCTTTTTCTCTTCTTCAGCAGACCAACGCTCATTATTCTGTTCAGCCAATTCACGTGCTTTCTCAAGCTGACGAAGACTCTCTTCCTCAGCTTTACGCTTAGCTTCTTCTTCCTGACGACGCTTCAGTGCTTCGGCTTCTTTTCGCGCTGCTTCTTGCTTCGTTTTATCTTCAGCAGAACGTTCACGTTTCGCCCCACCCTGTGCATCACGCGTAGTATCTTCCACTTCGCGTTTTGCTTTTTCATTTGCTTCACGTTGCGCTTTTTCTTCTGCTTCACGTTTCGCCTTTTCTTCGGCTTCACGTTTTGCAGCTTCTTCAGCTTCACGTTTCGCTAATTCTTCAGCTTCACGCTGAGCAGCTTCTTCTGCTTCGCGTTTTGCTTCATCTTCAACTGCACTGCGCTTAACATACGTTCGTTTTTTGCGCACTTCAACTTGAACATCCTTACTTTTACCGCCACCAGCACTTACGCTTAGTGTACTACGGGTTTTACGCTGGAGCGTTAAACGAGTTGGCTCAGATCCTGAGCCCTCTCCATGTTCCTTACGTAAGTGATTCAGAAGTTTGCTTTTTTCATCTTCTGATACGCTGTCTGAACTCGTTTTTTTCATGCCAGCATCAGCAAGTTGTTCTAATAAGCGGTCAACTGGAGTACCAATTTCTTCACTCAGTGCTTTAACTGTAAGTTGTGTCATGCCGCTTCCTCCCTTGCTGAAATTATGCGTCTTCACCGAACCAACAAATGTTACGAGCTGCCATAATTAGCTCGCCTGCGCGTTCTTCGGTTAGACCTTCAATACCTTCAAGATCGTCGATGCCTTGGTCTGCTAAGTCTTCTAGTGTTACTACACCTTTAGCAGCAAGTTTAAATGCCATATCACGCTCAAGACCTGCTAGCGATAGTAGGTCTTCTGCTGGCTCTAAGCCTTCGAACGATTCTTCTTGTGCCAATGCAATTGTTGTCAATGCATCTTTTGCACGGTTACGCAGTTCTTCAACTAGGTCTTCATCGAGACCATCTACTTCAAGTAGTTCGTTTACTGGAACGTACGCAACTTCTTCTAATGTAGAGAAACCTTCTTCAACCAACAGCTCAGCGAAATCTTGCTCAATATCGAGATACTTCATGAAGCGCTCGATAGCTGCCATTGATTCTTCTTGGTGTTTCTTGTTTAGATCAGCAACTGTCATTACGTTCAGTTCCCAACCAGAAAGTTGAGACGCTAGACGTACGTTTTGACCGTTACGACCGATAGCTTGAGCTAAGTTATCTGCTTCAACAGCGATATCCATTGAGTGTGCATCTTCATCAACGATGATAGAAGCCACATCAGCTGGAGCCATTGCGTTGATAACGAACTGCGCTGGGTTATCATCCCAAAGAACGATATCAATACGCTCACCGCCAAGCTCACTAGATACAGCCTGTACACGCGCTCCACGCATACCAACACACGCACCAACAGGGTCAATACGACGATCGTTGGTCTTCACCGCAATTTTAGCGCGAGAACCAGGATCACGAGCTGCACCTTTCAGTTCGATCATCTCTTCGCCAATTTCTGGCACTTCCACACGGAACAGTTCAGCCAACATTTCTGGCTTAGAACGAGTTACGAATAGTTGGAAACCACGCGCTTCTGGAGCCACTTTGTAAAGTAGACCACGAACACGGTCGCCAGGACGGAAGTTTTCACGTGGTAGTTGGTCTTCACGTAAGATTACCGCTTCAGCGTTATTACCAAGATCTAGAATAACAGTCTCACGGTTAACCTTTTTAACCACACCTGTTACTAGCTCACCTTCGTTGTCGATGAACTGTTCTACGATTTGCGCACGTTCAGCTTCACGTACTTTCTGTACGATAACTTGCTTCGCTGTTTGTGTTGTGATGCGGTCAAATGTTACTGATTCGATTTGCTCTTCATAGTAGTGACCTAACTCAACTGAATCATCATCATAAGATGCAGCGTCTAGAGACATCTCTTTAGTTGGGTTTTCCACTTCATCTACGACTAACCAACGGCGGAAAGTTTCAAACTCACCCGTTTTGCGGTCGATAGCAACACGAACATCTACGTCAATTTCGTATTTTTTCTTAGTCGATGTTGCTAGCGCAATTTCAAGCGCTTCAAAGATACGCTCACGAGGTACTGCTTTCTCGTTCGAAACAGCCTCTACAACCGCTAAAATTTCTTTACTCATTTTATAGCCTCTTAAGCTCTTTTCTCTAGGAGAACTAAAATTTAGGGATCAGGTTAGCTTTTGAAATGTTGCTAATCGCAAAATGTTCTTCTTGACCATCTACAGTCAAGGCAACTGTTTCACCTTCAACTGAGTGAATGATGCCTTTCCATTTACGACGGTTTGCAACTGCCATTTTCAAAACGATGCTGACCTCGTGACCGATAAACTGATCATAATGAGCAGCTTTAAAGAGTGGTCTTTCCATACCTGGCGAAGACACTTCTAAGTTGTAAGCCACAGTAATTGGATCTTCAACATCCAATACAGCACTCACTTGGTGACTTACTTCTGCACAATCGTCAACGTTAATACCGTTTTCATGATCAATGTAGATACGTAGTGTTGAGTGTTGTCCTGCACGAACAAACTCTAATCCAACTAACTCATAGCCTGATGCAGCTACAGGCGCATCAAGCATTTCTGTTAATTGTCTTTCTAAACCAGTCATTTAAACCACTCCAGAAACAAAAAAAGGGCATAGAGCCCAATTTAAATTCCAAGCAAAGCATCTGCATTTCACATTAAGAAACACAGATAACAAAAAACCCCGAAAGTCGGGGTTTTTGCTGCTGGACCCTGATAAATTGAGAATTTCTTCTCAACTGCAGTGAGGTAAACACTGCCAAACTTGCAACAATTAACTCTCTATAAAATAGAAAATAATTGGTTGCGGGGGCCGGATTTGAACCGACGACCTTCGGGTTATGAGCCCGACGAGCTACCAAGCTGCTCCACCCCGCGTCCGACTTGTGAGCAATTATACGCTCAACAAGGTGTTTTACAAGTTTGTAAACATGGTGCCGAGAGAGGGACTCGAACCCTCACACCGAAGCGCTAGCACCTCATGCTAGTGTGTCTACCAATTTCACCATCTCGGCATAACCTTTTCTTACTTTACAGTAAGATTATTGAGGAATTTCGTCGCCTGTTGGGGCTGGAGTTTCACTCAATGTACCTTCAGTAGTTTGCTCAATCACTTGACCTTTAGCTGGGTCAACCCATTGTGATTCAGTTTTATGTGTAGACATATTGCCTAGCACAAGACTAAAGATAAAAAATATTGTTGCAAAAATTGCAGTCATTCGGGTTAAGAAATTTCCTGAGCCGCTCGCGCCAAACACTGTGTTTGAAGCACCAGCACCGAATGAGGCTCCCATATCTGCGCCTTTACCTTGCTGGATCAACACTAGGCCAATGATACCAACCGCTGCCAACAGGTAAATCACAAGTAGAACTGTAAACATCGCTTCCACCTATGTTCCAAATTGTTGAGCCAGCGCCGTTCCAATCATTTCTAATCATCGACAAGAACAAGGCTAGCGACCTCCTAACAGAAGGCGGACGCAATACTATCGAATGCTAGTATGACTGACAAGGGATATTTGTTAAAAACATCCCATTTGCTTATCAAACGGTCAAAAAAGGCTCAAAGTGATATTAGTTTAAACTTGGCTCCAAAATTTTAACTCGGTTAAAAACTTAGGAGCCAACAAAAACAAGACTTAACAGTTAGCTTTTACAGCTTCTGCAATTTTTAAAGCGGAAGATTTAACCAATTCAGCATCTTCACCTTCCACCATTACTCGAAGTAAAGGTTCAGTGCCTGACTTACGCAACAGCACTCGGCCTTTAGCGCCAAGTTGGGCTTCAACTTCTTTAACACTCGCAATCACAGCATCGGCTTCTAACGGATTAGAATCACCACTAAAACGTACGTTTTCCAACACTTGAGGATAGAGTGTCATTCCTTTAGACAGCTCGCCTAATGACATTTCACTACCAACAACTGAAGCTAAAACTTGCAGAGCAGCAACAATCGCATCACCAGTTGTGACTTTATCCAACAGGATAATATGACCTGAGTTCTCAGCACCAATTTTCCAACCTTTAGCCTGCAGTTGCTCCATAACGTATCGATCACCAACGGCTGCACGAACAAATGGAATACCGAGTTGTTTCAGACCATTTTCCATACCTAGGTTGGTCATTAGCGTACCGACAACACCACCTTTTAATTCTCCGCGGCGTAATGCATCGCGGGCAATGATATAGGCAATTTGGTCGCCGTCGACCTTATTACCATTCTCATCGACCATAATTAAACGGTCACCATCACCATCAAAAGCCAGACCTAGATGAGCTTGCTCTTCCACAACGCGTTTTTGTAGAGCAGCGACATCCGTTGCACCGACTTTATCGTTGATATTTGTACCATTAGGTTCAATACCCATAGCAATAACATCAGCCCCCAGCTCTTTAAACACATTCGGAGCAATGTGGTATGTAGCGCCATGTGCACAATCCACTACAATTTTCAGCCCTGCCAAACTTAATTTATTTGGAAAAGTGCTTTTGCAGAATTCGATATAACGGCCAGCAGCATCAACTAAACGTGAAGCTTTACCTAGTAGAGCAGATTCAACACACGTGATCTCTTTGTCTAACTCAGCTTCAATAGCCAACTCCACATCATCTGGTAGCTTTGTACCATCAGATGAAAAGAACTTAATACCGTTGTCGTAATACGGGTTGTGTGATGCTGAGATAACAATCCCCGCTTCTGCGCGAAATGTTTGAGTCAAATACGCTACCGCAGGTGTTGGCATTGGGCCTGTTAATACAGCTTTTAATCCCGCAGCTGCAAGCCCCGCTTCTAGAGCAGACTCCAACATGTAACCAGAAATGCGGGTATCTTTACCGATAATCACTTGCTTAGTACCTTGTTTAGCAAGTACTCGCCCTGCAGCCCAGCCCAGCTTAAGTACAAAATCAGGAGTAATCGGGTATTGACCTACCTTGCCACGCACACCGTCAGTACCAAAATAACGTCTTTCGTCAGACATAATGTATCCTTAACTAATTCTTATCACTTATTGTTACTTATAAATTGTTGTTCGTTGTTTGGATGATTTTCATCGCTTCCAATGTCTCTTCGACATCATGAACGCGAATAATCTGCGCGCCTTTTATAGCGGCAATCGTTGCACAAGTCACACTTGCAACCATACATTCAGCAGGTTTCTTCTCAAGAAGTTTAAACACCATTGATTTCCGCGACATACCAGCAAGTATCGGTAATCCAAATCGATGTAGTTTTTCTAAGTTGGCGAGTAAATGATAGTTGTGCTCAATTGATTTACCAAAGCCAAAACCTGGATCAAGAATAATGTTCTCGCGAGCGATACCTGCACTTTCACACATTGCTAATTTTTCGAGAAGGAAGGCCTCTACTTCGAGCTGAACATTATCGTATTCTGGATTGATTTGCATCGTTTTCGGTTGCCCTTTCATATGCATGATACAGACAGGCACTTGAGCTTTAGCTGCAACTTCCAGTGCACCCGGTTCTTGCAAAGAACGAACATCATTGATTAGGTCTGCGCCAGCTTCTATCGATTGGCGCATCACTTCAGCTTTACTGGTATCCACTGAAATCCAAACGTCTTGGTTAAACTCTCGAATCGCTTTGATAGCAGGTATAACACGGTGAAGTTCTTCCTCAAGACTTACATCTGGCGCTCCCGGCCTGGTCGATTCTCCACCAATATCGATAATGCTGACACCTGCTTCTATCATTTGTTTAGCACGAACAATGACATTATCTATCGACGTATAACTACCGCCATCTGAGAATGAGTCTGGCGTTGTGTTTAGGATCCCCATAACGTGAGGACGGTCAAGAATGAGTTCTTTAGTTGCGTTTGTTAATTTCATAAACGATGAGTCTTTCCATAACCATGTTTCCATAAGCCGGAAACAGAAAACCCCGAACTAGTCGGGGTTTTAAAGATAACAAAAGATTATTCTGAATCTTTTTTCTCAGTTGATGAGTCAGTAGAAGTCTCTTCTACTTTAGGTTCTTCCTTTGACTCTTCAGCAGAAGCCGCCGCATTAGATGCTTCAGCTTTTTTCTCATCTTGAGCTTTAGCTTGATCAGCCCAACCTGCAGGTTCACGAATCTCTGATTTACGCGCCATCAGATCATCTATTTGGCCTGCGTCGATCGTTTCATATTTCATCAATGCATCTTTCATAGAGTGCATGATGTCCATGTTCTCTTGCAGTATCTTACGAGCACGCTCGTAGTTACGGTCGATGAGAATACGGATTTCATCATCAATCAACTTAGCCGTATCATCCGACATATGTTTGGTTTGCGTTACGCTACGGCCAAGGAATACTTCGCCCTCTTCTTCCGCATAAAGCATTGGGCCTAACTTCTCAGAGAAGCCCCACTGAGTCACCATCTTACGAGCAATATCAGTAGCACGTTCAATATCGTTAGATGCACCTGTTGATACTTTCTCAACACCGTAAATCAACTCTTCAGCAAGGCGACCGCCGTACAAACTTGAGATCATCGACTCTAGATGTTGTTTTGACATACTTACGCGATCTTGTTCAGGCAAGTACATAGTCACACCAAGAGCTCGGCCACGAGGAATGATCGACACTTTATAAACAGGATCATGTTCAGGCACTAAACGCCCTACGATAGCATGGCCTGCTTCATGGTAAGCGGTTGATTCTTTTGTTTCTTCTGACATCACCATTGAACGACGCTCTGCGCCCATCATAATTTTGTCTTTAGCCAGTTCAAACTCAACCATTGAAACGTTACGTTTGTTACCACGAGCAGCAAACAGTGCAGCTTCGTTAACCAAGTTTGCTAGGTCAGCGCCAGAGAAACCTGGTGTACCACGAGCAATCAATGATGGTTCTACATCACCGGCTAGCGGAACTTTACGCATGTGAACTTTAAGAATCTGCTCACGACCACGTACGTCTGGTAAACCAACAACAACTTGGCGGTCAAAACGACCAGGGCGAAGAAGTGCAGGGTCAAGTACGTCAGGACGGTTAGTTGCTGCGATAACAATGATACCTTCGTTACCTTCGAAACCATCCATTTCAACCAGCATTTGGTTTAGTGTTTGCTCACGTTCATCGTGACCACCACCAACACCAGCACCACGTTGACGACCTACGGCATCGATCTCATCAATGAAGATAATACAAGGCGCCGCTTTCTTCGCTTGTTCAAACATGTCACGTACACGAGATGCACCGACACCAACAAACATTTCAACGAAGTCAGAACCAGAGATAGTAAAGAAAGGTACCTTGGCTTCACCAGCAATTGCCTTAGCAAGCAATGTCTTACCTGTACCCGGAGGACCAACCATCAACACACCCGTTGGAATCTTGCCGCCCAGCTTTTGGAAACGACTTGGGTCTCGCAGGTAGTCAACCAACTCTTTCACATCTTCTTTTGCTTCATCACAGCCCGCGACATCGCCGAATGTGGTTTTAATTTGTTCTTCGCTCATCATGCGGGCTTTGCTCTTACCAAAGGACATCGCGCCTTTGCCACCGCCACCTTGCATCTGACGCATGAAGAAAATCCACACACCAACGAGCAGAATCATTGGGAACCAAGAAATGAAGATAGTTCCAAGTAGGCTTTGCTCTTCTGGAGCAGTACCTTGAACTTTCACATTTTGGTTGATCAAGTCATCAAGCAATTTTTCATCATAAACAGGCATATAAGTAACGTAACGTGCACTACTGCCTCTACGAGTAAAGCTTATCTCACTGTTATTGAATTGAGCTTCTTGAATCTGGCCTTGACCAACTTCTTGTACAAAGGTCGTGTAATCGATAGTTCTACCGTTGTTATCACCTGGACCAAAACTTTGGAATACAGACATCAACACAACAGCGATTACAAGCCACAGAATTAAATTTTTTGCCATGTCACTCAAGGTGTAAGCCTCTCGATAACTAGTTGTAATTAAAGGTAGGGTACTACAGTTTCTAGGCTGTAGCCATAGTGTTAACTTTTCTCATTAAAGTAAAATAGTTAACCTTTGTAACCAGTGGCGACGATATAAACTTCTCTAGAGCGAGCCCTTGAAGAATCTGGTTTACGAATTTTCACAACGCTAAACATGTCACGGACATCTTTAACGTATTGATCAAACCCTTCGCCCTGAAACACTTTGACAACAAAACTACCATTAGGCGCAAGAACTTGTCGACACATATCTAATGCTAATTCCACCAGATACATCGCCCTAGGTTGGTCAACAGAAAGGTTACCAGCCATATTAGGTGCCATGTCAGACATTACGACATCGACCATATCAGGCTGAATTCTTTCTAAAAGCGCTTCCAAAACCGCTTCTTCACGAAAATCACCTTGAAGAAACGATACACCAGCAATTGAGTCCATCGGCAGAATATCACAAGCAATTACTTGCCCGCTGTCACCGACAATACCAGCAGCATATTGTGACCAACCACCAGGAGCAGCTCCTAAGTCAACCACTGTCATACCGGACTTCAATAATTTGTCTTTTTCTTGAATCTCTTCAATTTTAAAGATAGCACGTGAACGATAACCTTTCTTTTTAGCTTCATTCACATACTTGTCGTCAAAATGTTCTTTCAACCAGCGGCCAGAGCTCGCTGAATGTTTTTGTTTACTCATTCTAATCCTAATCAAACAGCGTCTATCTGAGAAAGTATGGTAGAAAATATAGTCTTCAAAGATAGATGGCGCTAAAATAGCTTTTTTCAACCCTGATAATAAAGAAATTTGGGCGCGTAATGAACCTAAGCAACAAACAAAAGCAGCACCTAAAAGGTCTAGCACACCATTTAAACCCAGTCGTTCTAATGGGCGCTAACGGGCTGACCGAAGCTGTTCTGGCAGAAATCGAAATTGCGCTTGACCACCATGAACTGATTAAAGTGAAAGTGGTATCTGAAGATCGCGAAACAAAACAACTGATTGTTGACGCGATCGTTAGAGAGACTAAAGCAGAGAAAGTACAAGTTATTGGTAAAGTACTTGTTCTGTATCGTCCTTCAGAGCAACGTAAGATTGAACTACCTCGTAAGTAATAACTGCTCTGCAGTAAAATTGTTACTTAAGATTACAAAAAGGTCGCCTTAGCGACCTTTTATATTTTAAGCGAGCTAAAATTCTACTGTTAGATGTAATCTACGCTATCAATTTCAAATACTTTTTCGCCGCCAGGTGTCACGATAGTAACTTCGTCACCTTCACTTTTTGCAATCAGTCCACGAGCAATAGGTGAACTAACAGAAATTCGACCAGCTTTGATATCAGCTTCATCATCACCAACAATTTGGTAAGTTTTCTCTTCATCAGTATCTACATCAATCAGTGTCACTGTAGAACCAAAAATAACCTTACCGGTCTTATCCATTTTCGTTACATCGATAACTTGAGCCACAGATAGCTTGTATTCGATATCACGAATTTGAGCTTCACAAATTCCTTGCTCTTCACGAGCAGCGTGATATTCCGCATTCTCTTTCAAGTCACCGAGTTCACGAGCTTCTGCAATAGCTTGAGAAATTTGTGGGCGCAATTTCAATAATCTTTCAAGTTCATCACGCAGTAATTTCTCACCACGTACTGTCATAGGAACTTTTTCCATTTTATACCTCTACGCCAAAGCTGCCTTTGGACAAAACGAAACAGCCTAACCTCCCTAGAGAGATAGGCTGTATTAGATAAATATATTTTGTCTAAGTGTAAACAAAGTTTCTGCCGAAATCATCCAAATTAAAAATTAGATACAAGAATTGGCTTTCTGCGCACAAACCTATATCTCACAGAGATCTAGGTCACATTTCATTCAGTTCACATTCCCACCATTAAAATAAAAAAACATAAATACTCGCACTTAACATTCGATTAAAAAAAGATTAGAAAAACAAAAAAAACGTTTAAATACATTGAATTGATATTTTTTATATTCAATAAAACACCGTTCAATTGTGTTTTTTACATCATTTTACTAACAAGCGCAGGAACTTTGCGGTTTAAATCTAACTACGCAATATCCGTAAGGTTTCTAAACTTGTTTATGCAACTTTCACATAAACATGACATAGGGCTCTTGATCGGCTTAAGTATTCAAACGACGATAGATATGTGCGTTGTGGTATATCCACACTCTATATATTTTCTATTTATGGACAGTAAATTAGGATTAAAAAATGAAAAAGACTCTAATTGCTCTAGCAGTGGCAGGCGCAGCAGTGGCAACAGGCGCAAATGCTAACGAACTATACAACAAAGATGGCGATACTCTAACTATGGGTGGCCGTGCAGAAGCACGTCTATCTCTTAAAGATGGCAAAGCAGACGACCTATCTCGCGTTCGTCTAAACTTCCTTGGTAAAAGCATGATCACCGACAGCCTATACGGTGTTGGTTTCTACGAAGGTGAGTTTACTACAGCTGATAACGGTGATGGCTCTGATCTTGACAACCGTTATGCGTATGCTGGTATTGGTGGTAACTTCGGCGAAGTCACTTACGGTAAAAATGATGGTGCGCTAGGTGTTATCACAGACTTTACCGATATCATGGCTTTCCACGGTAACTCAGCAGCTGACAAATTGGCTGCAGCTGACCGTACTGACAACATGATCTCATATAAAGGCGCATTCTCAGACCTTTCACTAAAAGCTAGCTACCGCTTTGCTGATCGTACAGATTCTACTGTAGATACTGGTTACGATGATAACGGCCAAGACGGTTACTCTCTATCTGCAATCTATGCATTAGGTGATACTGGCCTAAAACTAGGTGGTGGTTACGCTGCACAAGATGAAGCCAATGAATACATGTTAGCTGCATCTTACAGAATCTCAGACTTCTACTTAGCTGGTACTTTCACTGACGGTGAAAAACAAGTTAGTAACACAGATAAATCTACATTTGACTACACTGGTTATGAGTTCGCTGCGGCTTACACACTAGGCCAAACAGTATTCACCACCACATACAACAATGCTGAGTCAGATAACAAAACATCAACAGACAACCTTGCAATTGATGCATCTTACTTCTTCAAACCTAACTTCCGCGCTTACGTATCATACAACTTCAACTTAATTGATGAAGGCGATGCGGTTGTGAAATACAGCAGTTCAAGTAAAGCTTATGTCTCTCGCAATGCTACAAAAGCGGATGCTGAAGACGAAGTTGTGCTAGGTATGCGTTACGACTTCTAATCGTAAACAATGCCTTTTCTTAAAACGCCTGCTTTGCAGGCGTTTTTGTTTTTAGCACATAAAAGTTTAACCAAAACGGCAATGAAACTTGCTGCTTAACACATTATACTGGCTGCACTTTTAAGCAATTTTGTAATCCGTATGCAGCGTATCTTTTTAGCCAAACTCACCTTTGAAAAAATCGTTTTTAGTTTTCTCGTTGGACTGACGATTACCCTATTTTCTTTTCAGGCGCAGGCGAACCAAGTTTCTACCCAGCTTCCCCCTGCTACTCGTTACGCACTTATTGCTAAAAAGCTTACTGACAAGATTGAAACAGACGCTCAATCGACAAAGCAATACTTTCCTCCTGCCAGTACGTTAAAAATCGTAACCGCGCTTGCAGCAAAACTGGAGTTGGGCGATGAATTTCGTTTCCAAACAGCATTAACACAGTCAGGTAATAGCTATGCACTGGTATTTTCTGGAGACCCAACTTTATCTTCAGAAAACATCAAGCAACTGCTGGGCAATATAAAAGCGACAAACTCGGGTTTAATCTCTGGAGATATTTGGTTAGATAACACAGCATTCACCGGATATGACAAAGCCGTAGGTTGGCCTTGGGATATTGTGGGTGTCTGTTATAGCGCACCAGCAAGTGCGATCAATATCGATGGTAACTGTATTCAATCTTCGATCTATACAGAGAAAGATGGAACCACTCGTGTTTACGTACCTGAACAATATCCGGTTTATGTGATGACGGATGCAGACGCGGTTTCTGAACAACAACAAGAATCACTATACTGTGATTTAGAACTCTATCCGACACAAGAAAACCACTATCAACTATCTGGATGTTTGGCTGAACGAGCAAAGCCACTTCCCCTGAAATTCGCTGTTCAGAATACCAATCTTTATGCACAAAGAGTCGTGTATAAATTGCTCAATCAATTGGGACTTCAGCTTAAAGGTGAAATAAAAATAGGAAAGATGCCAAAGACAGGAAAAGTCATCGCAACTCATCAATCAGAGCCTCTGCCTGTCCTGCTAGATACTATGCTCAAAGATTCTGACAACCTGATAGCGGATACGTTAACAAAATCTATAGGCCGACATTATTACCAGCAAGCCGGTAGCTTCAACAACGGCACTGAAGCCATAAAAGAAGTGATTAGCAAACAAACAGGTATCTCGCTAAAAGATGAGCAACTGGTCGATGGTTCAGGTTTATCTCGCAATAACCGACTTCAAGCATCAAGCATGCTTCAGATTCTGCATTACATTTGGAAGCACGACAAAACCTTGGGTTTAATCAACCTGCTACCGAGTTCAGGAGAATCTGGAACACTGCAGTACCGCCGTAGCATGCGAGAAGATATGATTAAAGGAAGAATCAGAGCCAAAAGCGGCTCTCTCTACGGGACACGTAATATGGCTGGATATGGTTTAGATGAAAAAGGGAAACCGAGCGCTGTCTTCATCCAGTTCGTTACGGATTACTTCCCACCAGAAGTCGAGAGCGAAGTCCCTGTAGAAGCCCCCCTGGTAACGTTTGAAAAAAACTTTTATCGACAAGTTGTTGAGTTAAGCAAATAGCTTTAATCTAAAAACTACGTTTATTAAACAAACACATCCTTAAAATACAAAAAGCGCCTACAGGCGCTTTTTGATATTCGATATGTAGCAAATTACTTCACGGTTACACGTGCAAATTTACGCTTACCAACTTGGTAAACATAAGTGCCCGCTGTTGGAACTAGCTTAGCATCTTCGATTTTTTCACCGTCTTGCTTAGCCGCGCCTTGCTTGATCATTCGCATTGCATCAGATGTTGAGTTAACAAGACCAGCATCTTTAAGTAGGTTAGAGATTGCAATACCAGAGTCAAACTCGAATTCTGGCATCTCATCTGGCATCGCGCCTTTTTGGAAACGATTGATAAACTCTTGTTCTGCAGCATCAGCATCTGCATCAGTGTGGAAACGAGCAATGATCTCTTTAGCCAAAAGAATCTTAGCGTCACGAGGGTTAGCACCATTCGCTACGTCTAATTTCAGTTTTTCAAGCTCAGCAAGAGGACGGAATGACAATAGCTCGTAGTAGCTCCACATCAAATCGTCAGATATAGACATGATCTTACCGAACATCTCACTTGGAGATTCACTTACACCAATATAGTTGTGTGCTGATTTAGACATTTTCTTTTCACCGTCTAAACCAACCAATAGTGGCATCATCAGTACAACTTGAGGTTTTTGACCGTTAGATTTTTGCAGCTCACGCCCCATCAATAGGTTGAATTTTTGGTCCGTACCGCCAAGCTCAACGTCAGTTTCCATTGCAACTGAATCATAACCTTGTAGCAGTGGGTACATGAACTCATGAATTGCAATCGGTTGACCACCAGCATAACGCTTTTTAAAGTCATCACGTTCTAACATACGAGCGACAGTTTGGTTTGCCGCCAGACGAATCATACCTTCTGCACCAAGCTCAGATAACCATTCAGAGTTAAACTGAATTTTGGTCTTAGCTGGGTCTAGGATCTTAAATACTTGTTGTTTGTATGTTTCGGCATTACGTAACACGTCTTCGCGCGTTAATGGCGGACGCGTTGTGTTTTTACCTGTCGGGTCACCAACCATACCGGTAAAGTCACCGATAAGGAAAGTAACGTCATGGCCTAAGTCTTGGAATGTACGCAATTTATTTAGAATCACAGTGTGACCTAAATGAATATCGGGTGCAGTTGGATCGGCACCTAATTTAATACGTAAAGGACGGCCTTCTTTAAGCTTAGCAATCAGCTCTTCTTCAGGAATCAGTTCCTCAACACCACGTTTAATTTCAGCTAAAGCCGCTTCAATACTCGCCATTCTTGTTCACTCCCACAGATTTGGCAAAATTTAATAGTTCGACATATTACTTGAATAGCGATGCATTTTGAAACCAGTTAGACTACGTAACTGGATTTTTTATTAATTATTGACTGAATGACCTCCGAGTATGCTTTCTATTTTCACTCGTCTTCCATGGATTCATCGAACTTTAATCGCCTTATGCAGTGCGCTGATTGTTTTTGCCCTTTTATTTTTGCCTAGCCCAGAGTCTTTGCAAAAGAATCCAAACAAATTACAAGTAGGTCGCCACTACCCACTTGCTATCAATAGCGAAGCTCTCTCTCCGGGCTCGACAATTCTTCCTTCTGCCATTTTGCGCTGGGAAAAATACAAAGTTCGTTCGGGAGAAAGCGCCGCGGTCTTATTCCAACGTATTGGACTCAGTGCAAGGCAGCTATATAGCTTAACGTCTAGCAACAACGAGATTAATAATCAGCTAAGTCG
The DNA here is from genome assembly GCF_054051265.1 of Vibrio sp. C8. Classification (NCBI taxonomy): domain Bacteria; kingdom Pseudomonadati; phylum Pseudomonadota; class Gammaproteobacteria; order Vibrionales; family Vibrionaceae; genus Vibrio; species Vibrio sp. C8. Next base: position 147,618 of record NZ_JBPAOE010000044.1, on the reverse strand, counting down.
TTTACGTCCTGGAGATGAATTACAGTTCGGCTTTAATGACAATAATGAGTTGATTCAACTCAAACGCAAACTGAGTGCTTACGAAACCTTTGTCATTACTCAATCTGAAAATGGCTACACCTCAGAAATTGACAAGAAAGAAGTCTTCTTCCAATACAACTATGCAGAAGCGGAGATCACATCAAACTTCTGGAATGCGGCAATGTCAGCAGGCTTAAGTGCAAACCAGATTATGGAGTTAGCGGGAATTTTTGGCTGGGATATCGACTTTGCTTTGGATATTCGCTCTGGTGACAGTTTCAAACTGCTCTATCAAGAAAAGATTGTTGAAGGGGAAGTGGTTGATCGCGGAAACATCATCGCTGCTAGCTTTATCAACCAAGGTACAAACTTTACTGCGGTACTTGATGACAACACTGGGAACTACTATGACCCAAGTGGACGTGCTATGAAGAAAGCCTTCTTGCGCTCACCGCTTGATTTTCGTCGGGTATCTTCCAACTTTAACCCAAGACGCTTACACCCAGTAACTGGACAAGTGAAAGCACACCGAGGTACCGATTATGTCGCGCCTATCGGTACACCAATTTGGGCTGCAGGCGATGGCGTGGTGGAAAAATCGAGCTATAACCAGTTCAATGGTAACTATGTATTCATCCGTCACAGCAACACCTACATTACTAAATATCTGCATCTAACTAAACGAACCGTCAAAACCGGTCAAAGAGTAAAGCAAGGACAAGTCATTGGTACCTTAGGCAGAACAGGTCGAGTAACGGGTGCTCATCTGCATTACGAATTTTTGGTCAATGGCGTTCATAAAAACCCACGAACGGTTTCATTACCGCAATCTCAATCATTAACGGGTAAAGCCAAGCAAACTTTCATTGCCAATGCAGAAATTAGATTGCAGCGTTTAGATAGATACAGCCAGTTACTTTATGCCAATTAGCGAGCTATCTGTTTCTCTATAACACAATGAAGATGTCTACCTAAACAAAAGGGCCGAGTATAAATACTCAGCCCTTTGTTTTATAAGCTTTTTAAACCGCTATTCCTGATACTTGTTCCGTCCCAGCATCAATAGACACGGCGTCAATACAAGAGTCAAAACCGTTGCAAATGCTAAGCCGCCAGCAACAGCTGTGGCTAATTGTGACCACCACTGAGTGCTTGGCGCACCAAACTCAATTTTTTGATTGATTAAGTCGATGTTCATTTCCAGAACCATAGGCAATAAGCCAAGAATCGTGGTTATAGTGGTAAGCAGTACTGGACGTAAACGTTGAACACCCGTTCGAAGTATCGCTTCTCTCTTATCCATACCGCGTTTTATCAGCTGATTATAAGTATCGATTAAAACAATATTATTGTTTACCACAATACCAGCCAGGGAAATAACGCCAATGCCAGACATAATCACACCAAACGGCTTCTGAAAAATTAGCAAACCAGCGAAAACCCCAACCGTCGAGAATAGTACCGCACTCAAGATTAAAAAGGCTTGATAGAAGCTGTTGAACTGAGTAATCAGTATCACTGCCATAGCCACTAACGCAACTAAAAACGCCTTTTCTAAGAAAGCCGCTGAATGCTCTTGTTCCTCATTCTGGCCTCTCATTCTAAATTCAACGCTTGATGGTAATCCTAATTCAGCTAAAGCTTGTTCGATTTTCGGTAACTCTAGCGCTAAGTTATAGCCTTCGTTTAAATCGGCCATCACGTTGATAACTCTGCGTCCATCAATTCGTTCTATCGTATCTTGCTTATGATCTGGCTTAATTTCAGCAAAATTGGTAATCGGTACTAAACCCGCTGGTGTTTTTACTCGAAGTTGATCAAATCGCCCAATATCGCGCTTATCTTCAGGATAACGAACCAGAATATCGACTTCTTCATTGGCATCATCAGGTAAGTAATCTCCAATTTTGAGACCATTAGTAACGAACTGAACCGTGTTACCCACCAAAGTCGCATCAGCAGCAAAGCGAGAAGCATCGTCGCGACGAATATCAATTCGCCAATCGATACCCGGCTTTGACGATGAATCGCTAATATTGGTAAACGCTGTATTACTGTCAGCCCAGTGGCGAACTGTCTTAGCCGCCAACTCTAGATCTTGAGCATTATTACCGGAAAGCTCCATTACCACATCATGATCAACTGGTGGCCCCGCGTCCGGAAACTTATACTCAATTTCTACACCAGAGAACTTATCTGTGGTCTGTTTAAGCTCATCAATGATTGCCATGACTTTACGACGATACTGCCATTCCACCGGCTTAACTTGAATTTGGCCAATAACGTCATCTCCACCCGTTCGAGTGTAAACACTTTCAAATTCATCATGACCTAGCATTACTTGCTCAATTTCGCGCATGATGGTGTCTTTTTCGTTGATAGACAGATCACCGTAAGAACGAACTTTCACATTGAAATATGGAGGATCAACCTCAGGGAAAAATTCCACTCCATTACCAGCTTTCACATAGGCGAAACCTATTGCCACAGACATGACGATCGCACTCAAAAGGATTTTCAGCGGATGATGTAATGCAATAGAAAGCGTTTGGTAATAGAGCTTGGTGATTCCCGTTGCTTTATCAAACTCGCCTTCATGTAACGCCACCATATTGGCGCGGGCTTCGGGAGTGACATTTTGAGGACGCCCCATTACGCTACCTAAAACAGGTACAAACAGCATCGCCATAATTAATGAAGCGGTCAACGTAGCAATCAGAGTCAAAGGCAGATATCGCATGAACTCCCCTGTCACGTCAGGCCAGAAAAGCAAAGGAGCAAACGCCGCTAGAGTAGTGGCTGTTGAAGCCGTAATAGGCCAAGCCATGCGTTTCGCCGCATCGCGATACGCTTCTCCTCTTGGCATTCCTTCTTGCATTCGCCTATCAGCAAACTCGGTCACAACGATCGCGCCATCCACCAGCATACCGACCGCCATAATGAGCGCGAACAATACGATAATGTTGACGGTTAATCCAAATACAGAAAGTGTCAGCAAGCCAATTAAGAATGAACCTGGGATAGAAACACCAACCAACAATGCTGTTCTCACACCGAGTACGGCGATGATAACGATAACGACAAGAATAATGGCTGATAACACATTGTTCTGCAGATCATTAAGCATCATCTCAACATCTTGAGATTCATCCCATGTGTATTTGACCAATAAGTTGGATGGCCAATCTTCTCTCTTTTGCGCTTCACGTATAACAGTTTTAACGAGTTCTACCGTTTCAATGATGTTCTCGCCCGCTCGCTTCTTAACATCTAAAACAATGGCGGATTTACCATCTAGTCTGGCGAACGAACTCGGATCTCTGAAAGCACGTCTTACTGTTGCAATGTCTCCGAATGTAACAACTTGCTTGCCATCCACTTTCACAGGTAACTCTAAGACATCTTTTATTGAATCAAACACTGAAGGGACTTTGACAGAAAAACGACCATACCCCGTATCTACAAAGCCTGCTGCGACAACGCGGTTATTTAACGCTATCAGATTGTAAATATCGCCCTGATCTAATCCATAACTTTCCATGAGCAGTGGATCGACAATGATCTCAACAATGTCGTCTCTGTCACCGGCAATATCTACTTCTAGAACTTGACGGAAACTCTCTAGCTTATCTCGCAATAGACGAGCGATTTGTACAATGCCACGTTCAGGTACTGTGCCGTATAACACTACGGATAATACCGGCTGGGCATTTGCCAACGTCACTTCGTTTACGGTTGGTTCATCACTGTCGGCAGGCAATTTCGGCTTGGCTAAATCAACCGCATCTCGTACATCCGCCATTGCCTTATCAAGATCGACACCAACATTGAATTCCAGAACAACAGAAGCATGGCCTTCAGAAGAATTAGACGTCATCTCCTTAATGCCTTCGATGGAACGCAATTCTTGCTCTAATGGACGGGCAATCAAGCGCTCCGCATCTCCCGGTGAAATACCTTGGTGAGAAACAGAAACATAGATGATTGGGATAGTAATATCTGGACTCGATTCTTTAGGAATCGTGACATAAGTTAATGCACCCGCTACAAGAATAAACACCAATAGCACGAGCATAGTTCGAGTACGCGACAGTGCCGCGTCAATTAACGCAAACATGTCGCCTCCTAAGGCTTACTATTCTGTAACGGTTGAGTTTCTATATCTGCTGTGTGCTTAACTGCTGCAACTTTATCACCATCACGTACAAAACCTTGACCACGAGTAATGATGTCAACTTCTTCACCTAAGCCAGTTAGCCAAACACCGTCTTGCTCCGCTTTAACCAGTTGAATAGGAACGAAATGAACCCTTTCTTCAACCAAAGTTTTCACCCCTAAATTTCCTTGATCATCAAGCGCAAGCATGGCTGGAGTAATTTTCACTGCCATTTGCGTTTCTAAATTCAGTTCAACTTGAGTGCTTACCCCTGCTGGGATCTGCTGATTCGGATTGGGAACTTCCACCTCAATAGCGAAAGTATTGGTAGAAGGAGAAGAAAGCTGAGACAAATACCGCACAGTTCCCTGAGTTTGAGAACCTTGAATAAAGTGAATGGTTGCGGGTTGACCTTTAGTAATACTCTGAATGTGGCGTTCACTTACATTCGCTTCTATCACTAATTTATTAAGATCAATCAAAGTTGCTACTGGGTCACCAACACCAACAAAATCGCCCTGCTCAATAAACAAGTTTTCAACTACGCCATCGAAAGGTGCAACAATTGAAGTGTGCGCTAAGTGCATTTCGACCGTTTTTACACTGGATTTGGCATCGGTGAGTTCTGCAAGAGCATTTGTATAAGCGATTTCCCCTTGCAATCCACGATTCTTAAGTGATTCTGCCGCTTTGAACTCTTGACGTTTTACCGACAAAACAGCCTTTGCTCGATCAAGCTGAGATTGAAGATCTCCTTGATCAATAAGCGCAATCACTTGCCCTTTAGAGACTTTGTCACCTTTGTCGATTTTAGTGAGTAAGATCTTACCAGCGATTTCCGCAGATAAGCGAGCTTGCTTATCTGGCGCTGTGCGGCCATAAAGATCGATTTTCTTTTCAGTAGATTCAGCATGGAAGGTTTGATACATCACTTTAGCAAGTGGGATGGTATCTGCAGACTTCTCTGGGGCTTGCTCTTGTGCGTTAAGTGAACCAAGACTCAGCCAGAGGGTTAATAATATGATCAGTATGAAAGAAACGAGCCAGGGCTTTTGTGTAAAATATCGCCCCCCAAGTAAGCTTCTCAATGAGACATGAGACATGGACAATCCTTTATATATATGTCCCTGCACGACAACTCAAATATGCAAGGAGAGTGAATCAGCTAAAATTTCATTTAGATAGCTAATCCACTCTGCATCATTAGTTAAACACTAAACGATGCACCGCAACCACATGTGGTTGTTGCGTTTGGATTGTTTACAAAAAAGCGGGAACCTTCCAGCCCTTCAGTATAATCAACCACTCCGCCAATCAGATATTGCAGACTCATAGGGTCAACCACTAGGGTTACTCCGCTATTTTCGATTGTGGTGTCTCCATCATTTACATTCTCGTCAAATGTGAATCCGTATTGGAAGCCACTACAACCACCACCTGTAATATACACACGTAGTTTCAGTGCCGGGTTTTCTTCTTCAGCAATCAACGCTCTAACACGTGTTGCTGCTGCATCCGAAAAGGATAACGGTACATTTACATCACTCACAATGACCTCTCTCAGTCGCGTAAATGTACACCAGATATTATTCACTATATCAATCTGATGGACATGACTCTTTTTTGATAATGCGGCGATTATCTAATACCTGACCTATACGTTCAAGTATTCACCGATACTTAGTTCAGTGTCTTCAGAAATGATGTGCTCCATTTTTGCTGATTAAACAATATAACTCAGTGAGAAGAGTCAGAAATTTAGTTAAAACATTTCACCTCTGCATTCACAAGCGTACAATGCACAGCAACTTGGTCCGAGACATAATAAAGAGGAAGATTCCATGACCAAATCAGCTGATCTCTATAACAAAGCTCAATCAAAGATTCCTGGCGGCGTTAACTCTCCTGTTCGTGCGTTTAACGGCGTTGGTGGCTCTCCAATTTTTATTGAGCGAGCAGACGGCGCATTCATCTTTGATGCTGATGGTAAGGCATACATTGATTACGTAGGTTCTTGGGGACCTATGATTCTTGGTCATAACCACGCAGTTATCCGTGAAGCAGTGATCAACGCGGCAAACCGTGGTCTGAGTTTCGGCGCCCCAACTGAAATAGAAATCACGATGGCTGAACTAGTATCGGAGTTAGTTCCTTCAATGGAACAACTACGTATGGTGAGCTCTGGTACAGAAGCGACCATGAGTGCGATTCGCCTAGCGCGAGGTTTCACTGGTCGTGACAAGATCATCAAGTTTGAAGGTTGTTACCACGGTCATGCTGACAGCTTATTAGTAAAAGCGGGCTCAGGTGCATTGACGCTGGGTCAACCAAGCTCCCCTGGTGTTCCTGCTGATTTTGCAAAACACACATTAACTGCACGCTTTAATGATCTTGAATCAGTTCGCGAACTGTTCACTGCAAATAAAGGTGAAATTGCATGTATCATCGTTGAACCTGTTGCGGGCAACATGAACTGTATTCCACCAGTGGAAGGCTTCCACGAAGGTCTACGTGAAATCTGTGACCAAGAAGGCGCATTGTTGATTTTTGATGAAGTAATGACAGGCTTCCGCGTTGCATTAGGTGGCGCTCAAGCTCATTACAATATCAAGCCTGATTTAACAACTTTAGGTAAAGTAATTGGTGGCGGTATGCCTGTCGGCGCATTTGGTGGTCGTAAAGATGTAATGCAATTCATCGCACCAACAGGCCCTGTATACCAAGCTGGTACTTTGTCGGGTAACCCAGTGGCAATGGCTGCGGGTCTTGCGTGTCTAAGTCTGTTAAAAGAAGAAGGTAACGAGAAACGCCTTGCGTTTAAAACTAAGCAATTGGCTGACGGTTTTAAATACCTTGCAGATAAACATGGAATCCCAATGGTTGTGAACCAAGTGGGTGGTATGTTTGGCTTCTTCTTCACTGACCAGGAAAGCATTACTTGCTACGAAGACGTGACTAAATGTGATATCGAACGTTTTAAGCGCTTCTTCCACTTAATGCTGGATAAAGGTGTTTACCTTGCACCATCTGCATTTGAAGCAAGCTTTACTTCTTTGGCTCACGGTTCAAGAGAAATCGAAGCGACACTTGAAGCAGCGGATCACTGTTTAGCAGTTATTGCAGCTGAAGCAAAATAACGCATAACCCGTTTGAAAAATAAGGCTGCTTTGGCAGCCTTATTTTATTTCCAGTTGGCAATAACAAGTACAACTAGAACGGTGACAACAACGCCAATCCATGAAATTCTGCGACGTCTTACATTCTTAGTTTCGCAACACTTCTCATCATTGCAACATCCCATATAACCCTCTTCATTGCTAACTGACTGAATTACAGCCATTATAAACATACTTATTTGATTCCAAGGACAGCCAAAAGTGCCAGAAAAAATCAAAATTTCATCCAGTCATTGGGTTCTTGTTATTGCCCTGCTTGTCGCTGGCTTCGCTTGTTACTTACTCGTAGAACCCTATATCAATTCAATTGTGATGGCATTCATTATTTCCATGCTCATGCTTCCACTGCATGAAAAATTAGACAACATGATGCCCACACATAGAAACATCTCATCATTGCTTTCCTGCATTATTCTGACATTTATTATTGTCATTCCGCTGCTTTTCGTATTTGCGGCGATCGTTCAGCAAGGATCCAAGTTTTCTCAGAATGTTTATCAGTGGGTCACCCATGGCGGCATTCAGACTCTATTTAACCATCCTTTGGTGATTAAAGGACTCGCTTTCGCTAATCAGTATTTACCTTTTGATGGTATTAACCCACAACAAATCGCGCAGAAAATTGCACAGTTCGCCACCAGCTTTGGCACTAATCTGGTTGGTATCAGCGCCAAAATTTTAGGTGATGCGACAAGTTTTATTATGAGCTTCTTCTTGATGCTATTTGTTCTGTTCTTCTTGCTAAGAGACAGAGAAAAGATCATCTCAACCATTCGTCACATATTACCGTTGTCTCGCAGCCAAGAAGATCGCTTGCTGGATGAGATTGAAAGCGTGTCCAAATCAGCAGTTATGGGATCTTTCCTTACAGCGATCGCTCAGGGCGTTGCTGGTGGTATTGGTATGTGGTTAGCAGGTTTTCCGGGGTTATTCTGGGGAACAATGATGGGGTTTGCGTCGTTTATTCCTGTTGTCGGTACCGCGCTCATCTGGATCCCAACCGCGACGTATCTATTCCTTACGGGTGAGACTACTTGGGCTATCTTCCTTACGGTATGGAGCGTTGCCATTGTCGGCTCTATCGACAACTTACTCAGACCTTTCCTGATGCAAGGCAGTGCGGGAATGAACACTCTGATGATCTTCTTCTCTCTACTGGGTGGTATTCAGCTGTTTGGTTTGATTGGTCTTATTTATGGTCCACTGATCTTCGCGATCGCCATCGTACTGTTTAATATTTACGAAGAAGAGTTCCACAACTTCCTCGATAACCAAGACAGCAGCTAAAAAGCTTCATGCTTGGAGCCGACTATGCGAGAATCGGCTCCAAAATTGAACCTAGCTTAATTGAACCTAAAAGATAACAGGCTCTAAATGTCTAATTACATTACCCCAAGCCAAATTGCTCAACGCCAGCTTGCATACTTTGAGAATAAAAAAGTACTTGTAGCAGGTGAAGCTGAAGATCTGTTTCCTGTCGAACTTGCCAAGCACTGTGTTTCAGTTTCTGTGTTTACCACCAACTATGGCTACTATCGTCAGCTTAAATCGAAATCAGCGATTAGCGTCCATTTTGGTGCTGAGCTAGAAGGCGATATCGATGCAGATATGGTGCTTATCTACTGGCCAAAAGCAAAGATGGAAGCGGAATATCTGCTTGCTATGTTGATGGCAAAACTTGGAGTAAATACAGAGATCGTCGTGGTCGGCGAAAACCGCTCTGGTGTAAAAAGCATCGAGAAGATGTTTGCAGATTATGGCAGTGTGACAAAGTTCGATTCTGCCCGCCGTTGCTCTTTCTATTGGGGGCAATGTTTAGAACAGCCAAAAGCTTTCCACATCGAAGACTGGTTCAAGTCTTATACCGTTCAATATCAAGAACATGAACTTACCATTCGTAGCTTGCCTGGCGTATTCAGCCATGGTGAGTTTGATCTGGGCAGTCGATTACTGCTGGACACCTTGCCGAATCTCAGTGGTAAAGTGCTTGATTTTGGTTGCGGAGCCGGTGTTCTTGGCTGCGTGATGGCAACTTTGAACAAGGATATTCAACTGGAAATGTGTGATATTAGTGCGTTGGCTGTGCGCTCAAGTGAAGAAACACTGAAAGCCAACCATTTATCCGGTCGTGTATTCGCATCAGATATCTACTCAGATACTGCGTTAGACTATAACTTCATCGTCACTAACCCTCCTTTTCATGCTGGGTTAGACACCAGCTATAACGCAACAGAAACCTTATTAGAGAAAGCACCGAGCTATTTAACCAATAAAGGTGAACTGTTCGTTGTAGCTAATAGTTTCTTGAAATACCAACCGATTATTGAACAATCATTAGGTAATTGCGAGACGTTAAATAAGACCAACAAATTCGCTATTTATCACGCAAAAAAATCCTAACACTTGGTTACAAATTAACTAAAAGTGAGCCTATGTCCACGCTTTAAGTGGGACTTACTTGTCAAAGAAAAAAAACTTGTTAACTTCTGCGTAACCCGTTTTTACTCAATCACACAACTTGCAGGTTTTCCTGCAAGTTTCATTGAAAGAATTCTCTTTGATATGTTCAGGTTTTATCGCAGGCAAAAGTTTAAACGCTTACAAAACACCTTGATGCTGGCCTTTCTGGTGCTCAGCATTACACCACTGACTGTCACGGCTATTTTCTTCCTGAAGTCTCATATTGATGATCTCCAAGAACAAAGTACCTCTCACCTTCTGTCAGTTCGAGACACCAAGCAACAGCAAGTTATCGACTATCTCAACGCTAAAGAGTCCGAGGTTATGGGCTTTGTCCGTTCAGAGCTCGCTTACGCCAGTGGTGGACGATTTTATGGCCTCGTCAATGCTTTTACACGTTTGGGCGAGAACATTGAACAAGCCAGAGAGAATGCTCAACAACGCTATATATTAGGTTCCGGAGATCAAGTTAAAACTTCTGTGTTACCTCAATCCAGCAGTTATGTTGGCAGTGAGCGCTACCGCCTTTTGCATAAACGCTATCATTGGGCATACATGGAATTGCTCAAACGCTCTGATTTCGATGATATTTTACTGGTCGATTTACAAGGTAACGTCACTTATTCGATCAATAAAAATGAAGAGTTCGGTACCAACCTGTTTAGCGGAAAATTCAAAGATGCGAACTTAGGTCAAACCTTTCAGCGCTTGGAAAAATCCGTTTCCGAACACCGAGAAACCAACGAGGATTTTACCCCTGTCATTCAATCCGATTTTATTGAAGAAAACGGACAACAGTACGCTTGGTTTGGCGCACCAATTATCCAGCAAGGCTATCTACATAGCTACGCGATGTTCCGCCTGCCAAACAAAGGGATAACCAAGCTCATAGCGGATAGCAAAAACTCACCAATGCAGACACTTCTTGTTGGCCAGGATCACCGCTCGCGTACACTTTCTTACCTACAAGACGATATAGATAAAAGCCGTGAAGTCATTAGCTTAGCCTTATCTGGCAAGCACGATGTAGGCACTTACACCGATGCCGTTGGTGAGAAGAACATCGCTGCTTATGCTCCAATTAACCTCAATAGCACACATTGGGCTATTGTCGTAGAGCTGCCAGAAAAAGAGGCGTTTGCACGAGTAAACCAGTTAGAAAAACTGTTCATTTTTGCCATGCTTACCGCCATCGTGCTAGTGGTTATCGCGTCACACATGCTTTCAAACTTCATTACTTCACCACTGTTAAGGCTAACGTGGGCAGCTGAACGTGCATCGGCAGGCGATCTCGATGAAAGTATGATTAACACCGAGCGTAAAGATGAAATTGGCCGTCTTGCTGTCAGTTTTGAACGCATGCAGAGGTCTATACGCGAAAAAATTCAACTCATCAAATCGCAAAATAGTGAATTAGAAAAAAACATCCAAATCATTCGCAAGCAAAACGATGAACTGCAGCTTGCAAACAAACTAAAAGATGAGTTTCTTGCTACCACCTCTCACGAGCTGAGAACTCCATTACACGGAATGATTGGTATTGCCGAAGCCTTAATATCTGGTGCTAACGGCCCAATTACTTCTGATCACAAATATCAACTTGATATCATCGCCACCAGCGGACAACGTCTTGCTCGCTTGGTTGATAACTTACTTGATTACCACAAAATGCGTTATGGCAATCTCGATATACAGAGTGATGCGGTAGATCTGTCCAGTTCAACACGTTTAGTGTTAGAACTTTCTAACCACTTGCTCGGTAAGAAGCCTATTCGGATCATCAATCAAATATCAGATAATCAATTCTGGGTCTTCGCCGATCCGCAGCGTTTAGAGCAAGTGCTGTATAACCTGATTGGTAACGCGATCAAATATACGTCGGAAGGCAAAATTGTTATCTCAGCCTCTCAAATTGATGATCAGATTCGTGTCCAAGTTGTTGATACTGGTCAGGGCATTCCAGCAGAACAATTGGAACATATCTTTGAGCCGCTAATTCAAGGAACCGTCGAAACTAACCGCTATCGCCAAGGTTCAGGATTAGGCTTATCAATTAGCCGACAACTGATTGAACTGATGAACGGCACCCTTTATGTCAGCAGCCAGCCACTGGTTGGAACAACATTTAGCTTCACGTTGCCTATTGCTTCTACAAAGGATATTGAGCGCGCGAGACTGACTGAACAGCCTCACTACCAAGTAGTTGAAGTTGGAGAGGTTGAGTTGCCCGATACCAGCAATTTGCCGGAGAACAGTGACGGACCTTTACTGCTGGTTGCCGATGACGAACCTGTAAACCTGAGAATACTGGACAGCTTCTTGCGATTGGAAGGTTATCGCGTACGTACCGTTGCTGATGGTAACGAAGTGCTAAGGGCTGTTGAGAACGAGAGACCAGAGCTACTGCTGCTCGATATTATGATGCCGGGCATGAGCGGTTACCAAGTGTGTGAAAAGCTGAGAGAAAAATACAGCCTCACCGATTTACCTATCATCATGCTTACTGCGCTGAATCAAACAGAAGATCGTTTGAGAGGATTTGCTGCGGGTGCGAATGACTATCTATCTAAGCCGTTTAATAAAAAAGAGTTAGCGGCGCGCATTCATGCTCATATGGCAGCAAGTCAAGCAGAACAAAGACGATTGGAAAATCTTGAACTACAAAACGAACTCAAGCAGAGAAATGTCGTCGAGGCAGATTTGCTCGAAACACAAGAACGATTGTTGGAACAGCTAGAATCTGCACCAGAAGCGATTGTATGTCTCAAAGAAAACAACAAAGTTCTGTTCGCCAACCAAGCAGCATCGAGACTGTTTAAACGAACACAGGAGCAACTAAAACGCTCAAGTGCTGAAGAGCTGTTTTCCCATAAGCATATCAACATTACTCAACAACACTATTGCGGCGAAGTCGATATATTTGTTGGTGATTCGCGTCTTCATTTACCAGCAGATATTCTAAAACTGCCTAAAGGCTCTGGTATGCAGGCAATTTACATTTTAAATGTCGGTGGTGCTCAGAGCGTACAAAGAATACATAACTTGGAAACGGCGATTGATGCTCTATCAAGTTATGCGTTTAGTGGTGATAAGGAAAGACTGCAGCAACTTAAAGAATTGGGCGGAGAGTTCACCAGAATTGCAGATAAAGCAGAAGGCGATAATCAATCCAAGCAAGAGCTTATGCGCTCAGTACTTGTTGATGCGATGACAAACGCACTCAACTACTGGGAGAAAGCTCCCGGCCAAACCAAGTTCACTTTTGCAGAACAAAGCGGACTGTGGCGTGTTTACTTGGACAGAAGTACATTGCAAACACGTACACTCGACAAGTATCTACGTATCGAAACGCTGCCGAAAACACCACGTTGGCGTACCGTACTAAACTCGCTCGATTACATCCTTGAGCATCACAATGAGCCGGGATCAGAACGAATTCACCTTGAAGCCCTGCGTAACAAGTTGCAGAAACTTATCGCTGCCATGTAACACCATTAACCGCGGGAATCATCAACTCTAATAGCCCACTAACGTGGGCTTTTTTGTGCGTGTTAGTTAAAGCTTCCTACCCATTCTCCCCTTCTTTTGTAAGGTTCTGAGCTATGAGTCAACGACTCTGCAAAAGTAGCCTTCAGCGCTATTTAGAGGCGTTCCTGACTCAATGATTGGAAAGTGTTCAAACTTAACCAAGTCATAAACACGTTTCACTTAAGTTAATTTATGAAGAAAATTAATGCGTTTATTTTTAGCTATTGTCGTTAGAACACTCCCACTTACAGCCCGAAAAAGCACCTAATGATAGTTAAAAAAGAACAATTTGTTTGGTCGTGGGATTTGAATCACAACAATTTGCCAGAATTAATTTATGAAGACAAATTAACGGGGGAAAGTGGTAGTGACAATTATCTCACTTTATTGAGAAGTGAAAAATCAATAATAAAATCAAAGCAAGAAAGGTAAGTAAACACTAACAATAAAGCAAAAAAATATGAAATTTATAAGATTTTAACACTGAGAGAAAACGGTTAAAACATCATCAACCACAGCGGGTTTTGACGTTAATGACGGAGAATGAGTGTGTTTTGACGTTTTTAACGAGAAATGGAATTGCTAAATGTTAGAACAAAGTGTTTTCTTACCTCAGCCAACGGTTTACAGGCCACTCATATTCCCCCTGCTCCTCCGCTGGTGGAACTCAATATGAGGTAAACCTTTGGAAATTGTTCATCCCATGATGACATTCATATCCATTCGTGAAATGAAGCAAACAGTAAGGAACAGCTATGCTTGCCAATATTAAAAAGACAGCACTCGCAACAGCCGTTATCGCTGGAGCACTTAGCGTCTCAGCTCCTGCATTAGCACGCAGTGAGCTAACCATAGTCCCTGATTTCTACCCAACTATGGTTCGTAACTTCAACCCGTACTTAGCAACAAACCTACGTACAACCACAGATTTCATCTATGAGCCATTAGTGGTTTTCAACGAGATGAAAGGCAACACTCCGGTGATGCGTCTTGCAGAAAGCTACAAAATGGCTGACGACTTAATGAGCGTGACATTTAACGTTCGTAAAGGCGTGAAATGGTCTGATGGCCAAGCGTTTACTGCAGATGACATCCTATTTTCTTACCAATTACTGAAGAATAAACCGGAGCTTGACCAACGCGGTATCAACAAATGGGTTAAGAGTGTAGAGAAAGTAAATGAATACACCGTACGCTTCGAACTGACTGAAGCGAACTCAAACGTACCATACGAAATTTCGCTTGTTCCGATCGTAGCTGAGCACATCTGGAAAGATGTCAAAGAACCTACCACTTTCACCAATGAAAACCCTGTTGGTACTGGTCCGTTTACTGAAATCGACACCTTCACTCCGCAACTTTACATTCAGTGCCGTAACCCTAACTACTGGGATGCAGCAAACCTAGAAGTTGACTGTTTACGCGTTCCACAAATCGCAAACAACGATCAACTATTAGGTAAAGTCGTGAACTCTGAGCTGGATTGGACTTCATCATTCATTCCTGACATTGATCGCACTTACGCAGCAGCAAGTCCTAACCACCATTACTGGTACCCAGCATCTGGTACTCAAGCGTTTGTGGTTAACTTCAAAAACCCAGATCCAGCAAAACAAGAAGCTCTGAACAATGTAGATTTCCGTCGCGCATTCTCTATGGCGATTGACCGTCAAACCATTATCGACATCGCATTCTACGGTGGCGGTACAGTGAACGACTTCGCTTCAGGTTTAGGTTATGCATTTGAAGCTTGGTCTGATGAAGAAGTACACAACAAGTACAAAGGCTTTAACACTTACAATGCTGAAGGTGCAAAAGCGCTATTAGCGAAAGCTGGCTTTAAAGACGTGAACGGTGACGGCTTTGTCGATACACCTTCAGGTAAATCTTTTGAATTGCTGATTCAATCTCCAAATGGTTGGACTGATTTCAACAACACAGTACAACTTGCAGTAGAACAGCTCAATGAAATTGGTATTCAAGCGAAAGCTCGTACACCAGAATTTGCTGTATACAACGAAGCAATGCTGAAAGGTACTTACGATGTAGCGTACACCAACTACTTCCACGGTGCAGATCCTTATACCTACTGGAATGATGGTTACAACTCTGCACGTCAAGTTGGTGAAGGTATGCCTCGCTTTGCGATGCACTTCTACAAAAACGACAAGCTAGACGGACTACTTGATAGCTTCTACAAAACAGCAGATAAGAACAAGCAAGTAGAAATTGCGCACGGTATTCAGAAGATCATCGCTGAAAACCAAGTGACTATCCCTGTATTGTCGGGCGCGTG
This sequence comes from Vibrio sp. C8, assembly GCF_054051265.1. Classification (NCBI taxonomy): domain Bacteria; kingdom Pseudomonadati; phylum Pseudomonadota; class Gammaproteobacteria; order Vibrionales; family Vibrionaceae; genus Vibrio; species Vibrio sp. C8. The sequence goes on along the minus strand of NZ_JBPAOE010000044.1, from coordinate 131,981 downwards.
GATGTACCAGTACAACACTACTCGATTCACTGGTTGGTGGAACGAAGACAACGCGAAAGGTCGTCCAAGTGTATGGGCTGGTATCCCAGAACGTCTACTTCACGTACTGGACCTAAAACCAGTTAAGTAAACGTTAGTTCTTTGCGGCGTACTCTGTACGCCGCCTATTTAAATCCCCCTCTATTTGAAAAACAGATGGCGTCATGCGTCAGGGGATTTCTCGCTCTAAATTTCGCTAGCACGTAAACAAATATCGGGTGAGTAAGGTGTAAGTTATGGGTTATTTTTTAAGACGTTTGTCATTTTATTTCGCCGCGCTACTTGTAGCGGCAACGATCAATTTCATTATTCCACGAGCAATGCCTGGTGACCCAGTTACCATGATGTTTGCTAACGCGACAGTGCAAGTCACGCCTGAACGTATCGCCGCAATGAAGGAGTTACTTGGATTCGTTGGTGGACCTTGGTACGTAGAATACGCCGTTTACATGAAAAGTATCTTTAGCTGGGAGCTAGGTACTTCAATTAAGTTCTATCCTCTGAGCGTTAACGAGCTTTTAGGAGGTGCATTTGGCTGGTCACTTTTCCTTGCCGGTACTGCCGTCATTATCTCTTTCTCAATCGGCTCAGTTCTCGGCATCTTTGCCGCATGGAAACGCGGTAGTCGTTACGACACATTCATCACACCGGGAATGCTCGTCATTCAAGCGGTTCCACAAGTGGTTATCGCCATGCTGGCCATGTTCATTTTTGCTATCGGCTTAAAGTGGTTCCCAACCGGCTATGCCTACACTGCAGGTACCATTCCTGACTGGACAAGCTGGGAGTTCATTAAAGATGTCGGTTACCACGCAATACTTCCACTTATCTGTGCCTCTATCGTTCAAATCGGTGGCTTCTTGGTCAACATGCGTAACAACATGATTAACCTACTTGCTGAAGACTACATCACGATGGCGAAAGGCAAAGGGTTGAGTGAAAACCGCGTTGTATTCAACTACGCCGCTCGCAACGCATTATTGCCAAGTGTCACTGCGCTTTCGATGTCATTAGGTATGGCTATCGGTGGTCAGCTCATTATCGAAATCATTTTCAACTACCCAGGTCTTGGTACGGTGCTGTTTAACGCAATCACAGCTCGTGACTACCAAGTTCTACAAGGCCAACTTCTTATCATGACTCTGTTTATGCTGTTCTTTAACCTGCTCGCAGACATGCTGTATGTCGTACTCGACCCTCGTCTACGTAAGGGAGGTAAATAATCATGAAAGCACTTTGGAAACTGTTATCAGGCAACCGAGTCGCCATGATAGGTGTCGCGATTCTCTCAGTATTCTTATTTATCGCACTTGCTGCACCGCTGATTACCAAACACGCACCAGATAAACGTACAGGCAATCCGCATGAGTACCCTTCGTTTGTTGTGAAAGCCGCTAAAAGTGACCCGAATGGCTGGGTTGCTGAAAATTTGGCGACAGACAGAAGAACTCTGACGATGTCGAAAAAAGCGGATCATACCCTTGGCACAACTCGCATGGGTCGTGACGTATGGTCACAGGTTGCTTACGGCGCACGCGTATCCTTAGCGGTAGGCTTTGGAGCGGGTATCACCGTTTGTTTCCTAGCAACCATCATTGGTGTTTCAGCGGGCTACTTCGGTGGAAAAATCGATGACTTCTTAACCGCCGCAATGAACATCATGTTGGTTATCCCTCAGTACCCGTTGCTGTTCGTGGTTGCCGCTTTCATTGGTGAAGCTGGCCCACTGACCATCTCCCTTATTATCGGGTGTACCTCCTGGGCATGGGGCGCCCGTGTTGTTCGAGCTCAGACACTTGCACTGCGTGAAAAAGAGTTTGTAAAAGCGGCTGAAGTATTAGGTGAGAGTTCATGGCGCATCATCTTCGTTGAAATCCTGCCAAACCTTATCTCAATTGTCGGCGCAAGCTTTATCGGCTCAGTAATGTACGCCGTGATGATGGAAGCCACTATCTCCTTCCTAGGTCTGGGCGATCCGAACACCATCAGTTGGGGCATCATGCTTTACAACGTGCAAACCTCTTCATCTATGTTGGTTGGCGCTTGGTGGGAACTGTTAGCTCCATGTTTATCACTGACGTTACTCGTCACTGGTCTGGCACTGCTTAACTTCGCGGTAGACGAAATCGCTAACCCACAATTGCGTTCTCATAAAGGGATGAAGCGTTGGAAGAAACTCGCTCAACAAGACAAATCACAGCGTGAGCCTAACCTACCACCTCAAAATGCACTATGGAGCGGAGACAAATAACATGACAGCACCACTTATCTCAATCCGCAACTTATGCGTGGACTACATTACTGATGCAGGCGATGTTCGCGCCTGTAACAACGTCAGCTTTGATATCGCACCAGGCGAAGTGTTTGGCTTAGCGGGTGAATCTGGTTGTGGTAAATCAACTGTTGCCTTCTCGTTGATGCGCCTACATAAGCCGCCTGCGTTTATTACTGGTGGCGAAGTGATCTTCAATGGCGAAAACATTCTCCAATACAGCGACGAAAAAATGCAGTCATTTCGCTGGAGCCAGATGTCGATGGTGTTCCAAAGTGCGATGAATGCTCTCAACCCTGTTCTCACCATGGAAGAGCAGTTCTGTGACGTGATTATGCGCCATACCAATTTGACCAGAGAGCAGGCTAAACGTCGCGCCGAAGGCTTGTTGGAAATTGTGGATATTCACCCGAGTCGCTTGAACGACTACCCACACCAATTTTCTGGTGGTATGCGTCAGCGTCTAGTGATTGCGATAGCGTTAGCGCTTAATCCAAAAATGATCATTATGGATGAGCCAACCACAGCGCTTGATGTGGTGGTTCAGCGTGAAATTCTGCAAAAGATCTACGCACTAAAAGAAGAGTTCGGCTTCTCTATTTTGTTTATCACTCATGACTTGTCACTGATGGTCGAGTTCTCAGACCGTATTGGCATCATGTATTCCGGTGAACTAATTGAAGTTGCGCCTTCAAAAGAGATTCTACAAAGCCCATTCCACCCTTACACCAAAGGTCTGGGAAGCTCATTTCCACCACTAACGGGGCCAAAAACCAAACTGACGGGAATTCCAGGTAACCCTCTGAACTTACTTGAAATTCCGCAAGGTTGTCGTTTTCAGGCTCGTTGTGACCGTGTCCATGAAACCTGTACCAAAGTTCCGACTCAGCTGCGTCAAATTGAGCTGGGACGTTTCTCCAATTGCCACCTCTATGGTGAGCCGATTGCTCAGGTAAAGCTATAGCTTGAGACGTGTACAGCAACGCTATTCGAAAGTTAGGGGTGGAAAGAAATATGAATATTCAAAACGAAAATCTATTAATTGAAGGGAAAAATCTGGTTAAAGACTTCCCGATCAACAGCAACACATTAAAGCAACCAATGATGCGTGCTATCAACGACGTGTCATTCAAGATGTACAAAAGCCGTGGACTTTCCGTGGTTGGCGAATCCGGTTCTGGTAAATCCACTACCGCTAAAATGATCGCCAAAATGTACGCTCCGACTTCAGGCAACATTGAGTACAAAGGTCGTGACATTCAAGAGATCAAATCTCGTTCAGACCTCATGCATTACCGCGAAGGCATACAAATGGTTTGGCAAGATCCGTTTGGCTCGCTAAACCCGACTCATACTATTTTCCACCATATAGCCCGCCCACTTTTGATTCATAAGAAAGTGAAATCGGGCAATAAGAAAGAGCTTCAAGAGCGAGTGTATGACCTGTTGGAACAGGTGGGCTTAATTCCACCAAAAGAAACGGCAGCGAAATACCCTCACCAGCTTTCAGGTGGCCAGCGTCAACGTGTCAACTTAGCACGTAACATCGCTGTTGGTGCTGAAGTTGTACTGGCTGATGAGCCAACTTCAATGCTTGACGTATCAATCCGTGCTGGTGTTTTAAACCTGATGGAAGAGATGAAGTTTGAGAAAAAAATGTCGCTTCTATATATCACTCACGACATCGCTACCGCTCGTTATATCGCGGAAGATCTGGCCGTTATGTATGTCGGCCACATGGTGGAATGGGGAGATACCGAGCAGATCATTCACGATCCGCAACACCCTTATACCCAGTTACTTGTATCCGCGGTTCCGGATCCAAAAAAATCGATTCACGAAAAACTAAAAGGCAACAAAGGTGAGATCCCGTTGTGGACACCCGCTTCGGTTGGCTGCCCGTTTGCTGGACGCTGTACTCACGCCACCAGCAAGTGCCGCGAGCAATTACCAGCAATAACCCAACTGGCAGATAACCACTTTGTCCGTTGCTATTTATACGAAAACTAAAAATTTAAGAAAACTAAGCGTTTAACAACAACTAATAGGCTCGCCTTCGTCTTGGGCGGACCTGATGTATTAAGAAGGCTCAGCGCTGCTAAGCAGTGCTGGTCAAAAGGCAACTGGAGACCTAAATGCAGTTACTGATCAACCACATTGGCTATGAAACATTTGGACCAAAGCAGGCGGTACTTTTGAGTGAAACCTCAGAACTACACTCTACTTTTGCTCAACTTGTTTGCAGTTATAGCCATAAAACTGTCGCTCAACTCACCGTTGAGCGACACGGTAAAGTGGCGAATTGGCATCACGGATATTTTCACCGTATCGACTTCTCCCAGTTTACTGGAGAAGGCAGCTTTTACTTACGTGTTGAAAACTCTCAATCTGAAAGTACGCAATCTGAAGTTTTTTCTATTGCTCAGGGTCTTCTGATGCAGCGCACTTTTTCAGACGTGCTGCATTATTTCAAGTCACAACGCTGTGGCGGAATCTTTGACAAGCAAGATAAGTCTGTACCTCTGTTAGGCACATCATCCACTGCCGATGTGCATGGTGGCTGGTACGACGCTTCAGGTGACGTTAGCAAATATTTAAGTCACCTTTCTTACGCTAACTATTTGAATCCACAACAAACCCCCATTGTGGTATGGAACCTATTCAAAGGGTTAGCGATTTTAGACCATCGCTCGGAGTTTGCTGCATTTTCTCGCACTCGCCTTAAGGAAGAGGCGTTGTTTGGTGCTGATTTCTTAGTTCGTATGCAGCACTCCGAGGGATTTTTTTATATGACGGTTTTCGACCAGTGGAGTAAGGACATTAAGCGCAGAGAGATCTGTGCCTATGAGACTCAGCAAGGTCACAAATCCAACGATTATCAAGCCGGCTTTCGTCAAGGTGGCGGAGTGGCAATAGCCGCGCTTGCGGCCGCTGCAAGATGCGATATTGATGGCGAATTCAGTCGTGAACAATATCTGGCTGCCGCAGAGAAAGGTTATTGGCATTTAAAAGAGTGCAATACCCGTTATCTCAATGACGGTGAAGAGAACATCATTGATGAATACTGCGCCCTACTCGCAGCATGCGAGTTGTATCGTTCAAGCAGTTCAAAACAAAAGTATTTGCAAGAAGCTCAAGCATGGGCTGAACGCTTGTGTGCAAGACAACACAACGATGAGAATCATCTTGGTTTCTGGTCTGCCAACAGCGATGGCAGTCGTCCTTACTATCACGCATCAGAAGCAGGGCTTCCTGTCATTGCTTTGTGCGAGTATCTGGATATTGAAACGAGCAAAGAGCAACTAGAAAGGGTTGGTACTGTCGTGGCTCAAGCCTGCCAGTTTGAACTGACAATTACTCAATCCGTTTGCAACCCGTTCGGCTACCCACGTCAATACGTTAAAGACGTGGATGGAGAAAAGCGTAGCTCATTCTTTATTTCACAAAACAACGAATCTGGCTATTGGTGGCAGGGCGAAAATGCCCGTCTGGCTTCGCTGGCAGCAATGGCTTATCAAGTACAACCGTACTTACAAGACCAAAAATTAAAAAACCAGTTGCTCAGCTTTGCACAAAATTCTCTTAACTGGGTTACAGGCTTAAACCCATACGACATGTGTATGCTCGACGGGCATGGACGCAACAATCCTGACTACTTACCTCACCTAGGCTTTTTCAATGCCAAGGGTGGTGTCTGCAATGGCATCACCGCAGGTTTTGATGATCCGCAGGGCATTGCGTTCAATCCTGAAAAACAGAAAGACGACATGATGCAAAACTGGCGCTGGGGAGAACAATGGATCCCACATGGTGCTTGGTACTTAATGGCAATTATGAGCCAGTTTGTGCACTTCAAGACAACCAGCTCTGCTCGGCTAAAGGAGCAAAGCTATGAGTAATTATTTCGTTGGCATTGATGGTGGCGGTACCTCTTGTCGAGCTCGCATTCGCGACATTGACGGCAACCTCATCGGTGAAGGCAAAAGTGGCAGCGCCAACATCCTGCTGGGTGTAGATATTGCGTTGCGTTCAATCACTGAAGCCATTCGCATTGCGGCAAAACAAGGTGGCTTGGATGAAACCTATTTACACAGAATGCATGTCGGCCTTGCTTTAGCGGGAGCGGAACAAAAGTCCGCATGGTTTGCTTTTATGCAGCAGCCTCACCCGTTCGCTTCTATCACCTTGAACACTGATGCCTACGGGGCCTGTCTCGGTGCTCATAACGGCGATGATGGTGCGATTATGATTGCCGGTACTGGCTCTTGTGGAATTTTACTCAAAGACGGCCAACAACATGTGGTTGGAGGCAGAGAATTTCCAATTTCAGACCAAGGCAGCGGTGCCATGATGGGACTGAGCCTGATTCAAAAAGTCATTCTGACTCAAGATGGCATTCGTCCTCATTCTCCTCTAAGTCAGCATGTCATGGAGCATTTTGATAACGATGTAGACCAGATTGTCGAATGGTCTAAATCGGCTTTACCTCGTGATTACGGACAGTTTTCTCCAGCCATTTTTTCTCATGCTCAACAACACGATCCTCTGGCGATTGAACTTCTTCAACAAACCGCTGCAGATATCGAAATGTTCCTCAATGCTTTACACCGCAAAGGGGCAGAGAAAATTTGTCTGATGGGCAGTATTGCAGAACGCATTTTGGATTGGCTATCTCCGCCCGTTCAACAATGGATTGTTACTCCTCAGTTCGACGCTATTGAGGGCGCACTGATGTTTGCTGGCAAACCAGCACACAATTTGTATTAAGAGAATTTGTATTAAGGGTTAATGATGAACTATCGAATTGACTTTGCGGTACTTTCTGAACAGAAAAATGATTGCCGTTTTGGCCTGACGCTACACAACTTAAGTGAGCAAGATCTAAGTGATTGGTCATTGCATTTCATCATGGATCGCTTTATCCAGCCTGACAGTGTCTCTAATGGCGAACTTCATCAGGTAGGCAGCTTCTGCAGTCTATTACCTCATCAAGCGGTATTGCCTGCTAATGGTCACTATTACTGTGAATTTCGCATAAAAACAGCACCGTTCCGCTTTTACAGTGACGGAATTAAAGAGGCGTTTGTACAGCTCAATCATACTGAAGCAACGGTTCGCTACGATGTCGCTGTCACTCCGATTGTTCTGGCTTCTCCGTATCAAGAACGTAGTGAGATCCCAGCGACAGAAGCCGCAGAGTTGTGTTTGATTCCTAAACCGAACAAGGTTGAAAAGCTGGCCGGACATTATGTTTTGGCATCCACCAGCCAGATCACACTGCACTCTGCTAACGCGGAACAAGCTGCCTCGTGGCTGCAACAAGAACTCAAACAGCTTTATGAGTTTGAACCTCAACCTATTGGCAATGCGGATATAGTCTACCAAAGCAACCCAATTCTGGATGAAGAACACTATCACCTGACCGTTAACTCCAAAGGCATACTCTTAGAAGCCAGCGGTCACGTGGGTTTTGTGCACGCTTCGGCGACACTGTTGCAACTCATTAAACGCACACAAGACGGTTTGGTTGTTCCGTGCGTCAAAATCAGCGATGCACCACGATTCAAATATCGCGGCATGATGCTCGACTGCGCTCGTCATTTTCATCCGGTTGAACGCGTAAAGCGTCTGATCAATCAGTTGGCTCACTACAAATTCAGTACTTTTCACTGGCATCTCACCGATGATGAAGGCTGGCGCATTGAGATCAAATCACTGCCTCAGCTTACCAATATCGGCGCTTGGCGTGGTGTAGACAAAGAGATTGGTCCTCAGTTCAGTACTGTCACCGATCAGCACGGTGGCTATTACACCCAAGAAGAGATCAAGCAAGTGATCGCTTTTGCCGAAGAGCGAGGAATCACAGTTATTCCAGAGATCGATATTCCGGGTCACTGTCGCGCTGCGATCCGTTCGCTGTCTGAATGGCTGTTAGATACTGAAGATCGCTCTAAATATCGCAGTATCCAAAACTATAGCGACAACGTTTTATCACCAGCCCTTCCTGAAACGTATCGCTTTTTGGATCTGGTTTTGGAAGAAGTCGCCGCTCTGTTCCCAAGTCACTTTTTCCATATCGGCGCTGATGAAGTCCCTGATGGCGTATGGATTAACAGCCCAAAATGTCAGGCGTTGATGGCAGAACATGGTTATGAAGATGCCAAAGAGCTGCAAGGTCACTTACTGCGCTACGTTGAGAAAAAATTACGTTCTTTAGGCAAACGTATGGTGGGCTGGGAAGAGGCGCAACATGGCAACAAAGTCAGTAAAGACACGGTTATCTATTCTTGGCTTTCGGAGCAAGCAGCACTGGACTGCGCCAAGCAAGGTTTTGATGTCATCTTGCAGCCGGGTCAGTACACCTATCTCGATATTGTTCAGGACTATGCGCCAGAAGAACCCGGTGTTGCCTGGGCTGGTGTCACACCATTGGAACGCGCATACAGCTACGAACCTTTGGCTGAAGTTCCTGCCGACCACCCGATTCGCAAACGCATCTTAGGCATGCAAAGCGCACTGTGGTGCGAAATTATCAATGACCAATCTCGTATGGACTACATGCTCTACCCTCGCCTCACCGCATTAGCGGAAGCTGGATGGACACAGAATTCATTACGTGACTGGCCTGATTATCTGGCTCGCCTCAAAGGGCACTTACCATTGCTGGACAAACAGGAGATCCACTATCGATCTCCTTGGAAATAACGTTATTCATTTTTGCCATTCCCATGCCAAGGCATGAGATGGAAGTAAGTACATATTCAAATTCGCTAGCATCGACATTGACTGCGTTATTCGCAGTGTTTAGAAAAAGGAAATCACCATGAAATACGGCTATTTCGATAACGATAATCGTGAATACGTCATCACAAGTCCAGACGTACCTGCGCCATGGACCAACTATTTGGGAACGGAAAAATTCTGCAGCGTTATCTCTCACAACGCAGGTGGTTACTCGTTTTATCACTCACCTGAGTACAACCGAGTCACCAAATTCCGTCCTAACTTTACCCAAGATCGTCCGGGTCACTATGTTTATCTGCGTGACGACGAAACTGGTGATTTCTGGTCTGTTTCTTGGCAGCCAGTATCAAAGAGTTTAGAACAAGCCAACTACGAAGTTCGCCACGGGTTGTCATACTCAAAATTTAAATGTGATTACAACGGTATTGCCGCAAGCAAAACGCTGTTTGTACCTAAAGGTGAAGATGCGGAAGTTTGGGATGTAGTGATTGAAAACACCTCTGATCGCCCTCGGACTATCAGTGCATTTAACTATGTAGAGTTCTCTTTCAGTCATATCGCTTCGGACAATCAGAACCATCAGATGTCGCTTTACTCTGCTGGTACAGACTACAACGATGGCGTTATTGAATACGATCTTTACTACAACACTGACGACTTCCTTGGTTACTACTACTTAACAGCAACGTTCGATGCTGACAGCTATGACGGCCAACGAGATACCTTCTTAGGCATGTACCGCGACGAAGCTAATCCAATCGCTGTTGAAAAGGGACAGTGCTCTAACCTCACGCAAACCTGCTACAACCACTGTGGTGCTTTGCATAAGCAATTCACACTACAACCGGGCGAAAAAGTACGCTTTGCGGTCATCCTTGGGGTCGGCAAAGGTAATGGCGAGAAACTTAGAGCTAAATATCAAGACCTAAGCGAAGTTGATAAAGCCTTTGCAGGCATCAAACAACACTGGGATGAGCGTTGCAACAAGTTCCAAGTGAAGTCTCCGAATGCAGGCTTAGATACTATGTTGAACGCTTGGACACTCTATCAAGCAGAAACCTGCGTGGTGTGGTCACGCTTCGCCTCTTTCATTGAAGTGGGTGGACGCACTGGCCTTGGCTATCGTGATACTGCGCAAGATGCGATTTCAGTACCGCATACGAACCCAGCGATGACTCGTAAGCGTTTAGTGGATCTTCTGCGTGGGCAAGTGAAAGCGGGCTATGGCTTGCACCTGTTCGATCCAGACTGGTTTGATCCAGAGAAAGCTGATGTAAAACCTTCAAAATCACCTACCGTCGTTCCAACACCTTCTGACGAAGATAAGATCCACGGCATTAAAGATACCTGTTCTGACGATCATCTATGGATAGTGCCAACCATTCTTAACTACGTAAAAGAGACGGGTGATTTCGGCTTTATTGATGAAGTGATCCCTTATGCTGATGGTGGTAACGCAACAGTTTACCAACACATGATGGCAGCTCTGGATTTCTCAGCCGAATACGTCGGACAAACGGGGATTTGTAAAGGCCTGCGCGCTGACTGGAACGACTGTCTGAACTTAGGCGGCGGTGAATCCGCAATGGTTTCTTTCCTTCATTTCTGGGCTTTGGAAGCATTCCTTGAATTAGCCAACTACCGCAACGATAGCGTGGCGCTAAGCAAATACCAAGCAATGGCTGACGGTGTACGCGATGCCTGTGAAACTCACTTATGGGATGGACAAGGAGAATGGTATATCCGTGGTCTCACCAAAGATGGCGACAAGATCGGCACCTTTGAACAGGTAGAAGGCAAAGTGCATCTTGAGTCCAACTCTCTGGCCGTTTTATCAGGCGCAGTTTCTCAAGAGCGCGGTGAAAAAGCCATGGATGCGGTCTACAAATACCTATTCTCACCATACGGCTTACACCTCAATGCGCCATCATTCGCAACGCCGAATGATGATATCGGTTTTGTGACTCGTGTTTATCAAGGCGTAAAAGAAAATGGCGCAATTTTCTCTCATCCAAACCCTTGGGCTTGGGTAGCTGAGGCGAAATTAGGTCGTGGTGACAGAGCGATGGAGTTCTATGACGCTCTTAACCCATATAACCAGAACGATATGATTGAGACTCGCGTTGCTGAGCCTTACTCCTATGTGCAGTTCATTATGGGACGCGATCATCAAGATCATGGTCGAGCAAACCACCCATGGTTAACCGGAACATCAGGCTGGGCTTACTATGCAGCGACCAACTACATCCTTGGTGTACGTACTGGCTTTGATTCTTTAATTGTTGACCCTTGTATTCCAACCTCATGGCCGGAATTTGAAGTGACTCGTCAATGGCGCGGCGCAACTTACCAAATCAAAGTGCTAAACCCGAATGGCGTAAGCAAAGGCGTTAAGTCAACAACGGTAAATGGCGAGCAGGTTGATGCAATCCACGCGCAACCACAAGGCAGCGTTAACCAAATCACTGTGGTAATGGGTTAATAAAAGTTAACTACGGAGAATCAGCGAACCAACATTGAACACAAACACGCCCTTCCTATCCATGGAGCTCCAACCGTGCCATCCATGGCACGTAGGGTTTGTTTATCAATGCTGGTTCACTGCCTTTTCTCTAAGGCGCTGCTTAGAGCGTCAATTCATGGAGAACAGAACATGATTCAATTTGGTACTGGTGGCTGGCGCGCATTTATTGGTGAAGAGTTCACCAAAGACAACGTACGTTTAGTAGCCCAAGCATTAGCCAACATCATCAATAGTGAAAATGTGGCAAATGAAGGTTTTGTAATTGGCTATGACCGCCGTTTCCTTTCCGACAAAGCCGCAAAATGGTTTGCAGAAGTGTTGGCAGGCAACGGAATTACCGTCAGTTTTATTGGCAAATTCGTGCCGACACCTGTGGTTATGTATAAGGCAAAGCAGCTCGACTGTGCTTACTCTGCGTGTATTACCGCCTCTCATAACCCAGCCGACTACAATGGTGTAAAAGTGTTTATTCGTGGTGGCCGCGATGCCGATGAAATCATCACGAAGAAGATAGAACAGCAGATCGCGACACTGATGTTAAGTGACGTTACATCCGTTGAATTTGATCAGGCAATTCTGGATAAACAGATTATTGCGATCAACCCAATGAATGAATTTGTCGATTCGATCATCGACTTTATTGACATTGAAGCGATCAAAAAAGCCAATTTACGCGTTTTAATCGATCCTATGTTTGGCGTGGCGAAAAATGCGCTGCAAACAGTATTGATCAATGGCCGCTGTGACGTGGATGTGATCAACGATGGCAAAAACCCAGATTTCGGTGGCTTGATGCCATCTCCAAACGCAACGACCTTGTATCGCTTGCAGCATCTGGTTAAAGATGAAGGCTACGATATTGGTATCGGCACAGATGGTGATGCTGACCGCCTTGGCATCATTGATGAGAAAGGTAACTTCATTCACCCTAATGAAGTACTGATGCTGCTGTATTACTACCTGCTTGAATACAAAGGCTGGAAAGGATCAGTGGTACGTAATATCGCCACTACACATCTGCTAGATAAAATCGCATCTGACCACAACGAAAAGAGCTTCGAGGTTCCCGTAGGCTTTAAGCATATTAGCTCACAAATGGAAGCCGATGATTCTCTGCTAGGCGGTGAAAGTTCCGGTGGTTTAACCATTCGCGGTCATATCAAAGGCAAAGATGGTGTATTTGCTTCCAGCTTACTGGTCGAAATGATCAGTGTAACCGGCAAGAAACTGTCTGAAATGCTGGACGAAATCTACGCTCGTTATGGCTACGCCTATACAGCTGAAGGTGACTGCAAATTTAGAGCTTCAGAGAAGCAAGCACTGTACAACAAGATTTATGTTGAAAAACAATTGCCAGATTTTGAATTTGAAATTGAAAAAGTCAGTTACGAAGATGGTGCGAAGGTTTACTTCAAAAATGGCGGTTGGGTCATTGCCCGCTTCTCAGGTACAGAACCTTTGCTGCGTATTTTCGCAGAGATGGAAGACAAACCTACCGCTGAGCGTGTTCTGCTACAAATGAAGACGTTTTTGTCTTTGTAAGAAATCCTAAAATAATCAAAGTGGTTATGATGAAGCAAACAGACAAGGGCATGAATGCCCTTGTCTAAGCGCACAGGAAGTCTTGAGCGGTTTGCGTAATCATATCCACTTTCATTCACCGCACATCTACAGTCAACAACACTACAACGTCAAATACGAAGAGGATCAGAAAGCGAGAATACCCTGCTCATCAATCTCCACTATTACTGTCTGCCCTACCGAAATAGCCTGAACTGAAGTCGCTAGAAGTTTAGTACCGTGCACATCAATCACGTAACGACAGTGGTCACCCATAAATTGCTGCTCTAGAACCGTTACTTCACCTTTATCTGAAGACCGAATCAATACTTGTTGAGGACGTAGCAATAGTTCACAGCCGCCGCCAACCTCAATTTCAGTCTGAACTTGCGCTTCCAAAGTTCCAAGAGCCGTATCAAACAGACCTTGTGTATTTCGAGTCGCTGGCAGATAGCTACCACCACCAAGAAAATCCGCAACAAACTTGCTTGAGGGCTGATAGTAGAGTTCTGAGGCGGTACCAAATTGTTCAATAACACCATGATTCATCACGGCCATTTTATCGGCAAAGGCAAAAGCTTCCTCTCTAGAGTGAGTGACGAAAATCGCTGTCACGCCCTGCTTTTTGAAGATTTTACGAATCTCTGCGATCAAATCGTGTCGTACTTGAGTATCGATATTGGAAAACGGTTCATCAAGTAAAAGAAGATCCGGCTTGTAAGCCAACGAACGCGCAATGGCAACGCGTTGCTGTTGTCCACCAGAAAGCTGATGAGGGTAACGATCACCAAATGAGCTAAGATGAACCAGTTCCAACATTTCCTGAACTTTGCTGTTACGTTCAGCCGCAGATAAAGTTCGCAACCCAAAGCCAACATTCTCTTCAACGGTTAGATGTGGAAATAGCGCGTAATCTTGGAAAATCATACCGATATTGCGTTTTTCCGGCGCAAGCCAGTTTGCTCCGTCATCAATAGTGACGCAATTCAAGCTCATGTACCCTGAAGTTAAAGGCAGTAGTCCAGCAATTGCTTTAAGCAGGGTTGTTTTGCCACAACCACTCGCCCCAAGTAGGCAAACAATCTCACCTTTATCGACTTCAAGCGATAGAGACTCCAGTACCGTTTGAGTGTCGTACTGACAAGTGAGGTCTTGGATGGAAAGTGCACAGCTCATCAGTGATTTTGCTCCAGAGAACGGTTAACAATTACAAGCGGGATTAAACCAACCAAAACCAATAATACGGCTGGCAATGCGGCAAGTTCTAAATGCTCATCAGAAGCATAGTTATAAACATAGGTAGCCAGTGTTTCAAAGTTAAATGGGCGTAGTAGCAGTGAAGCATTGAGTTCTTTCATCGACTCGATAAATACCAACAAACCAGCAATCAGAGCACCGCGGCGCACCAGTGGAAAATGCACACGCCACAACATGCTGTTTGCTTGACATCCCATTGTACGGGCAGCCATATCCAGCGATGGGGAGACTTTGTTTAGACTGCTTTCAATGCTGCCAATCGCAACCGCAGAGAAACGCACCAGCATGGCGAAAATAATCGCAAACATAGTGCCAGAGAATATCAGCCCCGGTCTGCCCCACTGCATCGCTTTAGCGATATCGTTGACTGTGTGGTCTAGCGTTAATACCGGAACCATTACGCCGATAGCGAGTACCGTTCCCGGAACCGCATATCCCATAGAAGATAAACGCATCAAAGCAACACTGACTCGATTCTGTTTTAGGCGAGTATAGAAATTAAGAACCAAAGCAACGGCAACAGCCACAATCGCCGCCGTTAGCGACACTTTCAAACTGTTAAACGCATATTGGCGAAATTCTTCAGTCCAGCTTTGCTCAAAGTAGGTATAAGCGTAACTGATCAGCTGCATTAGAGGAAAAATGAAAGCTGTTGCAACTAATCCCCAGCACCAGAACAGAGCAAGCCATTTTTTCCATCCGCTCAAAGAATAACGGAAATCTTCATGGCTATTAAACTGGGTTTGGTAGAGCTTCTGCTTGCGTCGGCTATAACGTTCAGCGCTAAGTAATAGCAACACTATCACCAACATAATGGCTGAAATTTTAGCGGCTGCATTAAGGTTGGAGTAGTTTAACCAAGTGTCATACACCGCAGTGGTCAGTGTACTGATAGCAAAGTAATTTACCGTACCGAAATCACCAATGGTCTCCATTGCCACCAGCGATAACGCGACTGCAATAGAAGGGCGAGCTAGAGGCAGAGATATGCGTCTAAAGCTTTCCCATGGCGTGCATTTGAGCAGTCGCGCCGACTGTAGTAGAGAAACGTTTTGTTCCATAAACGTTGCTCGGCACAATAAATAAACGTAAGGGTAAAGCACTAAAGCCAGCACAACGCTGGCTCCGGTTAAACTGCGGATATCAGGAAACCAATACTCTCCAGCTTGCCAACCGGTTAATTCTCTTAACCATACTTGTACAGGGCCAGCATAGTCAAACCAGCCAGTAAAAATATAACCAACGATATAGCCGGGAATCGCTAAAGGGAGCACTAAAGCCCATTGAAGAACTTTTTCTCCAGGAAGCCTACACATCGCCATAATCCATGCACTGGGTATCCCAAATAGCAGAGATAAAGCCATCACGCTGACGACAAGAACAATGGTATTTTGCGCATACGTAGGCATCACTGTTGTCATAAGATGAGCAAAGACGTCATCGGTGTGACCAACAGCGGTAAAAAATATAGCTAAGATCGGCAAAACCAGTAGTGCTGCCAGAACAACACTACTGGTTTTCCATATAAGATGTTTTTCTTTCATTGCCTATTTACAACAAGACAATTTGAGACGCATAAAAAGGAACAAAGACATCTCATATCGCTTTTAAAAGAAGGGGGAAATATTCCCCCTAACAAACTAAAGATCGAATTTTACTTCATCCAGCAGCTTGATAGCTACCGTATGATTGTCAGCAATTTCTTCTAAAGGTAGAGAATCAGACTTAAATTCACCCCAAGATGCTACAAGTTCAGAACGTTTTACGCCTGGCTTCACAGGGTATTCGAAGTTCACTTCAGCATACATATGCTGAGCTGTTTCACCCGTTAGGAATTCCATCAATTTCACAGCATTGTCACGGTTTGGAGCGTATTTAGCCATAGCCATACCACTCACGTTTACGTGTGTACCTTGTGCATTCTGCCCTGGGAAGTTGATGTATACCGATTCAGCCCAAGCTTTTTGTTCTTTATCTTCCAGCATTTTACCCAAGTAGTAGCTGTTGCCTAAAGAAAGATCGCATAGGCCTTCTTTAATTGCACGAACTTGATCACGGTCATTACCTTGAGGTTTACGAGCAAGGTTCGCTTTCAAACCTTCCAACCAAGTTTTAGTTTCAGCTTCGCCGTAGTTAGCAATCATAGATGCAACCAAAGCAATGTTGTATGGATGCTTACCGCTGCGAGTACAGATTTTACCTTTATACTCAGGCTTTGCTAAATCAAGGTAGTTAAAGTCGTCACCCAATTTGCCAACGCGATCACGTGACGAGTAAACACTACGAGTACGGATAGTTAACGCAAACCACTCTTCGTTACTATCACGGTATTGAGCAGGAATATTTTCATCAATCACTGAACTGTTAACTGGCTGAGTTAACTTCTTATCTGACAGTTCAAATAGACGGCTAAATTCAGAAGTCAGTACGATATCAGCAGGACTGTATTCACCTTCTTGCGCCAACTTCTCAGCAATACCTTCTTTTGCAAACTTCACGTTTACCTTAATACCGGTCTCTTTGGTGAACTCATTAAACATTGGTTCAATAAGGAAAGGCTGGCGGTAAGAGTAAACATTCACTTCCTCAGCTGCCATTACAGAAGGGGCTAAAGTGCTTAATGCTAGTGCAGAAAGGGTAAGCATCTTTTTCATCGTTCAAACCTAATATGTAGTGATAATGATAACGTTTTTTATTTACATAAATTATATTGACCATTTTTGCCGAAAACAATCGTAAAAAATAAAAAAACCTGCCACATGAGCAGGTTTTTTTCGACGAAGTTCTAAATATTAATTATTTAATGACTGAGAACTCTGGGTAAGCTTCAACACCACAGTCATGCATATCCATGCCTTCTAGTTCTTCTTCTTCAGAAACTCGGATACCCATTGTTGCTTTTAGGATACTCCAAACCACTAGGCTTGCTACGAACACCCAACCGAAGATAACGACTGCACCTAGAAGCTGAGAACCAAATGATGCATCTGAGTTGCTTAGTGGAACAACCATTAGGCCGAAGAAACCACACACACCGTGCACAGAGATAGCACCCACTGGATCATCGATTTTCAGTTTATCTAGAGCAATGATACTGAACACTACGATTGCGCCAGCAACCACACCGATTGCCACAGAGTATAGTGGTGATGGTGACAGTGGATCAGCAGTGATGGCAACTAGACCAGCTAACGCACCGTTGAGAACCATTGTTAGGTCAGCTTTGCCCCACGTTGTTTTACACACTAGTAGTGCTGCAATTGCACCCGCTGCTGCTGCTGCGTTAGTGTTTAGGAAGATTTTACCAACCGCTGTTGCGTTCTCGAAATCAGAAACCATCAACTGAGAACCGCCGTTGAAACCAAACCAACCGAACCACAGGATAAGTGTACCTAGAGTCGCAAGTGGCATGTTTGAACCTGGAATTGGGTAAACTTCACCATTCTTACCGTATTTACCTTTACGAGCACCTAGTAGGATAACGCCAGCTAGAGCTGCTGCTGCACCTGCCATGTGTACGATACCTGAACCTGCAAAGTCACTAAAACCAGCTTCAGATAGGAAGCCACCGCCCCAAGTCCAGTAACCTTCCATTGGGTAGATAAATGCTGTTAGAACGATAGAGAAAATTAGGAATGCCCATAACTTCATACGTTCAGCAACAGCACCTGATACTACAGACATTGAAGTTGCTACGAATACTACTTGGAAGAAGAAATCTGACTCTAGAGAGTGGTCAGCGCCTTCAGCTTGAGAACCGATTAGTGTACCGAATGATGGTAACCAACCCGCTTCAGCGTTATCTACGTACATGATGTTGTAACCAACGATTAAGTACATAGTGCACGCGATAGCATAAAGCACAAAGTTTTTGGTCAGAATTTCAGTGGTGTTTTTTGAACGAACCAGACCCGCTTCCAGCATTGCAAAACCTGCAGCCATCCACATTACTAGTGCGCCTGAAATTAAGAAGAAGAAAGTATCCAGTGCGTAGCGTAACTCCGCTACAGTTACTGACAGTTCCATAATAGTTGTCTCCAATCCCTGATTCTTAAAGTGCTTCTACGTCCATTTCGCCAGTGCGAATACGAACAGCTTGACTTAAGTCATAAACAAATATTTTTCCGTCACCAATTTTGCCTGTATGAGCAGCTTTGATGATTGCTTCAACAACACGATCTACGTTGTCTGCTTGTGTAGCGATTTCGATTTTTACCTTAGGTAGGAAATCCACTTGGTATTCCGCACCACGGTAAAGCTCTGTGTGACCTTTCTGACGACCGAAGCCTTTTACTTCTGATACTGTCATCCCTTCGATGCCAACATCAGCCAAAGCTTCGCGTACATCGTCAAGTTTGAATGGTTTGATGATTGCGTTTATGAGTTTCATCGCGTCCTCTCTGAAGCTGTAGTCCATTAACTCTTAATCCCATTCTAGTAATCCAAGGTACGTGCCAACTTTTCAACTTATTGATATATATAGAATTAGAGTGATATCAGTCCAAAAAAAAGAAAGGGCTGCACAAATATTGTGCAACCCTTTCCCAAAAATAATGCGCTTAAGCCATTCTTCACCACTTAAGTGCATACGATAAAAGTCAGTCATTAATAGTTTTGAATGAACTCACTCCACTGTCTCATCATTGATTCAAAATCTTCCAAACCACATTCTGCGGTGCTTTCACTATCGTAAAGCTCAAATTCGCTTTCAAACTCAATATCATGGCTGTAACCAAGCGCGTTATCTTGCACAGTCACTTCACTCCCCAACACCGAAAGTGAGATCTCTTTTCCTGCCAATTTCCACTCTTTTGCTGGACTTTGGTGCACTTGGTCGAGTAACGAAAACACTTGCTCAATCTTTGTGCGATCTTTACCAATCTCTTCCTGCAGCCAACGAGCTACTATCTGGTGCTCCATGTTGCAGCTAACGTAATACTCACCCATTAAGGTGTTTTTCGTAAATTCAAATTCCATGGGTTTCTCTATTAATAGCGAGATCAGGTACTATTATCGGCAAATTCGCATTCTAACGCCATTCTCAGCATGAAACTAAACGAAACTATCGCTCGCCAAATCGTTGAACGCACCATGAAAATCATTCCTTATTCCGTCAATGTTATGGATGAACAAGGAAGAATCATTGGTTCAGGAGAAACCAAGGCACTACATCTGCAGCAACATTGATTCAAGGTGTTACAGCCATGGCACTGGTTTACCTATTAAGCCTGATTTTACTGTAAGAGAGAGTTCATGAAGATAGTTATTGCACCTGATTCTTTTAAAGAAAGTTTGTCCGCAATGGAAGTGGCGACTGTTATTGAACAAGGATTTAAACAAGTCTTTCCTCACGCAGACTACGTCAAAGTACCGATGGCAGACGGTGGCGAAGGCACGGTGCAATCCTTGGTGGATGCAACGGGTGGCCGCATTATCGCTTGCCAAGTAACCGATCCACTGGGGCAACCTGTTGAAGGTTTTTATGGACTATTGGGTGACGGTGATACTGCCGTCATCGAAATGGCTGCGGCTTCCGGTTTACATTTGGTTCCTCAAGCAAGCCGAAATCCACTGTTCACAACCTCATACGGTACAGGTGAGTTGATTCTGGCTGCTTTGAATCACAACGTAAAACGCATCATTGTTGGGCTCGGTGGCAGCGCCACTAACGATGCTGGTCTAGGCATGTTACAAGCTTTAGGAGTTAAGTGTTTGGATGCGCAGGGTTTAGCTTTGCCAGCTGGTGGTTCTTCGCTAAACAAGCTTGCCACTATTGACCTTTCAACCTTGGATACTCGTCTTCAACAAGTTGAATTACTGGTTGCTTGCGATGTGGATAATCCACTATGTGGTGATCATGGTGCTTCTGCCGTATTCGGCCCGCAAAAAGGAGCTACGTCAGAGATGGTGAAAACTCTTGATCAGGCTTTAAAGCACTTTGCTGACGTGGTTAAAAAAGATCTTAATAAAGATATTTTGCATCTTTCTGGTGGCGGAGCTGCCGGTGGAATGGGCGCCACTTTAGTTGGAGTGTTGAACGCGGAGCTACAACCGGGCGTTGATATCGTTATTGAAGCGATAAAGCTTGATAGCTTGGTACAAGATGCCGATCTAGTGATCACAGGTGAAGGGCGCATCGATAGTCAGACCATACATGGGAAAACACCTATTGGTGTTGCACGTACAGCCAAACGTTATGGTAGAAAAGTCATCGCGATTGCAGGATGTTTTACACCTGACTATGGTGTGGTTCATGATCATGGTTTGGACGCAGTCTTCGCGATTGTTAACCGCTCTGTTGATCTTGATACTGCATTACAGGAGGCTGAACTTAACCTGCTGCAAACGTCAAGCAACATAGCTAGGTTGATCAAGCTCGCTTAACAATAGTAAGATTTCTCCAACAGCTAAAAAGCCACTTATTCAAGTGGCTTTTTTTACACATCGATAGGTGACCAACTTTATCACTACCATCTGCTTTGAACTGATAATAAAAAACCGCTGATTTTCATCAGCGGTTTTTAACTATTAAAGCTTCACTAACTCAGCTTATGCTGGCTCTTGGAAAATCACAGTGTCAGCTTTCTTGGTATATTCCGCCATGCGGTGGAAGTTTAGGTAACGGTATGTATCCGCAGCAGTTGCGTTAATTTGCTCTGCATATTGTAGGTACTCTTCTTTAGTCGGAATACGACCTATAATTGCACCAACAGCCGCAAGTTCTGCTGAAGATAGATATACGTTTGCACCAGTACCCAGACGGTTCGGGAAGTTACGTGTTGACGTAGACATCACCGTTGATTTGTCCGCTACGCGAGCTTGGTTACCCATACATAGTGAACATCCCGGAGTTTCAATACGAACCCCAGCACGACCAAAGATACCGTAGTAACCTTCTTCAGTTAGTTGATCGCGGTCCATCTTAGTTGGCGGAGCAACCCATAGACGCGTTTCTAGCTGACCATTGAACTTCTCTAGCAGTTTACCTGCCGCACGGAAGTGACCAATGTTTGTCATACATGAACCAATGAACACTTCATCAATTTGAGTGCCTTGAACGTCAGATAGAAGACGAGCATCATCAGGATCGTTTGGCGCACAAAGGATTGGTTCTTTGATGTCAGCAAGATCGATTTCGATTACGTGAGCGTACTCAGCATCTTTATCTGCACTCATTAGCTCTGGGTTCGCTACCCACTCTTGCATCGCTTTAATACGACGTTCAATGGTACGAACATCACCGTAACCTTCAGCGATCATCCACTTAAGCATAGTGATGTTTGAGTTTAGATATTCTTCGATTGAAGCTTGAGACAGTTTCACTGTACAACCTGCTGCAGAACGTTCTGCAGAAGCATCTGAAAGTTCGAATGCCTGCTCAACCGTTAGGTGCTCAACACCTTCGATTTCTAGTACGCGACCAGAGAATTCATTGATCTTACCTGCTTTCTCTACAGTCAGTAGACCTTGCTTGATACCGTAGTAAGGGATCGCATGTACTAAGTCACGTAGTGTGATACCCGGCTGCATTTCGCCTTTGAAACGAACCAAGATAGATTCAGGCATATCAAGAGGCATAACACC
The DNA here is from genome assembly GCF_054051265.1 of Vibrio sp. C8. NCBI lineage: Bacteria > Pseudomonadati > Pseudomonadota > Gammaproteobacteria > Vibrionales > Vibrionaceae > Vibrio > Vibrio sp. C8. The sequence goes on along the minus strand of NZ_JBPAOE010000044.1, from coordinate 110,001 downwards.
CGTGGCTGCTGCAAACGCAACCAGACCAGAACCCGCAGGGAAAGAAATACCTAATGGGAAACGAGTATGTGAGTCACCACCCGTACCAACGGTATCTGGAAGCAACATACGGTTTAGCCATGAGTGGATAACGCCATCACCCGGACGTAGCGATACACCACCACGGTTCATGATGAAATCAGGCAGTGTGTGGTGAGTATTAACATCGACAGGTTTTGGATACGCTGAAGTGTGACAGAATGACTGCATCACTAAGTCAGCAGAGAAGCCTAGACACGCAAGGTCTTTCAACTCGTCACGAGTCATAGGGCCCGTAGTATCTTGAGAACCAACCGTTGTCATTTTCGGCTCACAGTAAGTTCCTGGGCGGATACCTTCTACGCCACACGCTTTACCGACCATTTTTTGAGCTAACGTAAATCCTTTACCGCTGTCAGCAACAGGAACTGGACGACGGAACACATCAGATGCACTCAAACCTAGAGATTGACGAGCTTTATCTGTTAAACCACGACCAACGATCAATGGGATACGACCGCCAGCACGCACTTCATCAATCAGTACGTCAGTTTTTAGTTTGAAGGTAGCCAGTACTTCACCGGTTTCATGGTTGCATACTTTGCCTTCGAATGGATAAACGTCAATTACGTCACCCATGTTCATTTTCGATACATCAACTTCGATTGGTAACGCGCCTGCATCTTCCATAGTGTTAAAGAAGATTGGAGCAATCTTGCCACCCAGAACATAACCGCCAGCGCGTTTGTTTGGAACGAATGGAATGTCGTCACCCATGAACCAAAGCACAGAGTTAGTCGCTGATTTACGAGATGAACCCGTACCTACAACATCACCAACATACACTAGCTGATGACCTTTCTCTTTAAGCGCTTCGATTTGCTTAATTGGACCAATACTGCCTGGTTGATCAGGATTAATGCCGTCACGTTCGTTTTTCAGCATCGCTAGAGCGTGTACAGGGATATCAGGACGAGACCATGCATCTGGAGCTGGTGACAAATCATCCGTGTTTGTCTCACCTGTCACTTTAAATACAGTCAGAGTGATTTTTTCTTGTAGCGCAGGTTTAGATAGGAACCATTCTGCGTCAGCCCAAGATTGAAGGACTTGTTTTGCGAATTCATTACCTGCTTTTGCTTTCTCTTCTACATCATAGAAAGCATCAAACATAAGCAGAGTATGAGATAGAGCTTCAGCAGCAATAGGCGCTAGTTCAGCGTCATCAAGAAGTGAAACCAGTGGCTCGATGTTGTAGCCACCTTGCATTGTGCCTAGTAGTTTTGCAGCTTTTGCACGACTGACTAGAGGAGAGGTTACATCCCCTTTCACGATAGCCGTTAGGAAACCTGCTTTAACATAAGCAGCTTCATCAACGCCTGGTGGAATACGGTTTTCAAGCAGATCAAGGATGAATTCTTCTTCACCTTGAAGGGGATTCTTTAACAGTTCAACAAGTCCAGCAACTTGCTCTGCATCTAGGGGTTTAGGTACAACTCCTTCAGCGGCACGCTCTTCGACGTGTTTACGGTAGGCTTCAAGCACGACTTTTTTCCTCTCATTGCGGTTCACCTAATAATTATAAAAATGTAAGTGAACATCCTTGGAAACTTGGCTCTCCGTTGCCCTTGTTTTCATTCAAATTTGACTGAGAAACAGCGCCCTAGAGGCCAAACTGTGGGCGACAGAATAGCAAATTTAACGATAAATTAAAATCTCATCATTTTGACCAACATAGCAACTTAAGACTAAAGTTTGACGATTCTCACTACGAAACTTTATCTCAGCATTACTTAAATGTTGTTCCCAGAATCAAATATAAAGAATCGAAATTATTCTCTGTACGTCCATAACCGAACATAATTGGTCCTATTGGTGAATCAACACCTGCAAACACAGACGCCGCACCATACAAAGGAGCCGTATGTAGACGTAAATCGGGGTCAGACCAAACGCCTCCGTACTCAATCGACGCCCCAAGATATACCGGTGACGTGAAGAGTCCGAAATCGTTGTCAAACCAGCGATAACGATAAATCAGGCTAGTAAACGCTTTATTTTGTCCAATCAGACTATTACGCGGTATACCTGACAAATTCAAAAATCCACCGATGGTTTTAGGATCAATCGGTGTGGAAGAGTTCTTACTTTTTACAATTCCGTATTCTGCATTTCCGACCAAAGTATGGCGTTTATAGCTCTCTGCCGCGACGAATTTAGACGACATTTCATACACAGTATCTTCGCCATCGTCTTCCACTACAGACGAATTGGAATAGGAATCATCATGAGAAATGAGAAATTCCAAGTCAAAATAGATACCTTGAGTCGGCAAACTGAAACTGTCTAAGGTGTCGACCCGATAACTGGTAAATAGACCTTGGCGTTTAAAAGAGACATCACCGATATCAGGTAAATTTGAGAGTTCCGCACTGCCATCTGTGTAACGAATACCAATTTTGGCTTCATTCCACAATGCAGTCTGATAGCCAACCGCAGCTTCTGCTACCCATTCCTGATAAGAGATAGGTACATAATTTTTGCTTGCTTCTAGATCGGTATTATCAAATCCACTCACCGGAACATTTCGTTTGTCGTTTGTATAACGACCAGACAAAGTGGTAAATGCTTTTTGAGTTGAGAATAAAGGCGAATAGAATTCTGCTTCGAGGAGCTTATCTGTCCCCCCATCCACATTGATCAATACACCTGCACCACTAGAGTTCAGATCAGTAAAGTTAGTCGAGATACCAATCGAGTATTGGCTATCAGTGGTAAAGTCGTCTTCTAAGAAAAAGCGGAAATTGGCATAGTTTGGCCCCCACGATTTTTCTCTCACATCGATGACTAACTCTTCATCACCCTCATTTTCTTGATATTTGTAACTGACCAGTTCAAATCTATCTAATGCATAAAGATTTTCGACGCGCGCTTCAATTTCTTCGGTCGTCAACGATTTACCTTCTTCAAGATCCAAAAGGTTTTGCAGTAACAGATCGCTGTAATGAGTATTGTTGTGAAGAATGACTTTGTCGACAACAACCTCATCACCATGTTTCAGTTCACGCCTGCGCTCTTCTTTTTCATCAATGTATTTCTGGTAATCCGCACTGCTCAGTGACAAATGAGATAACGCCTGATGATTTTCCATTGCTGCCTGATAGCCCTTCTCAAAAGCATCTGGCATACGCTCGAATTCAGTGGTCTCCATCTGCCCCACTTGAGGCTTTAGAAAAACATCGTCATCCGTCAACATATCGGCTTGGTCTTGAGTACTGCGGCGAACAAGATAGTTTGACAGTTGATCAGCCATGGTTAAGAAGTTGGTAAAGTCTTCCTGAGCTTTGTAATCGGTACTGATATCTACCGCAATGACAATGTCCGCGCCCATTTCTCTGGCAACATCAACAGGCATGTTATTGGTGACACCACCGTCCACCAGCAGATGTCCATCAACTTCATACGGAGGTAACGCGCCGGGAACAGACATGCTCGCCATCATGGCGTCAACCAGATAGCCTTTATCGAGCACCACAGGTTGAAGTTCAACAATATCCGTTGCGACCGCGCGATAAGGAATGGCAAGCTGATTGAAAGATTCAAACGGAGATAGGTTGCCAGTGGTCACACGCAGAATACGTAACATATTCTGGCCTTGAACCACGCCTTTAGGAGCGCGCACTTCCCACCAGTGGATACCTAAATCCGTTGTCAGTTGATAACGGTCTTCGTACTCTTTATCGCGCACAAGACGTTGACTACGACTTACGCGATCGCGATAACCACTGTTCCAGTCAACGCTATAAATCAGGCTTTCTATTTCAGAGGCGCTCATACCCGTGGCATACAAACCACCAACATAAGCCCCCATGCTAGTGCCAGTCACGATATCGACAGGAATGTGCATTTCTTGCAGCGCCTTTAGCACACCGATATGTGCCGCACCTTTAGCACCGCCGCCTGCGAGTACCAATGCAATTTTAGGGCGTTTGGGTTGGGGCTGCTCTATTTGAATAGACTTCGTTTGTGGATCCGCTGCGTTAGCGAAAACGCTAAACGGAGCCACCACATTCGCCAAGCAGATAAAACAGAGTAACTTATAAGTCACACTACGCCCTCAATCCCTTAAAATTCAAATTACTATAAACGTCGGTCTCTACCACTGGAAGAGTTTTTTTATCCATTCCACAGGGCGATTCTCACACTGCTTTTTCCAGTCGCCATTAGGATCCCAAACCGGTAGTTTAAAGTCGTTGCCACAGTCCAGAGCCAGAGCTCCACTGCTCTTGTTCGAAAAGCCCATCGTCGTCACGCCCTTCGGCCATGGCAGAACCAGTTTCTCTGGAATCCGATAATGCAGATATTGAGCATACACACGCAGGGCACCACTAGAGCCAGTTAAAGCGGTTGGCTTGTTGTCATCTCGTCCGAGCCAGATTGTCGTAACTTCTCGACCATCAACGCCCACGAACCAGCTATCTCGGCTGTCATTACTGGTCCCCGTTTTTCCAGCAAGCGCCGCCCAAGCAAACTGGTTTTGTAGATAACGCCCTGTTCCTTCTAACACCCCACGTTTCATGGCGTATGTGGTGAGCCAAGCCGCTTGTTGATCGACAGCTTGATACACTTTAGGAATCGACTGGTATAGAACATTGCCTTCTAAATCCAATACCGAACGTAGCGCAGACATCGGTGCTCTTTTGCCAGAGTTGGTTAACGTCTGATACATCTGTGCCACCTGATAAGGTGAGAGCGAGAATGAACCAAGTAACATTGAAGGCACAGGGCGAATTTCACTTTTATCTACCCCCAGTTGCTGCAAGGTATCTGAAACCTTATCGATACCCAGAGACATCCCCAATTGCACCGTTGGCACGTTCAAAGATTTAGCCAAAGCCATATACAAAGGCACATCACCTCGGTATTGGCGGTCAAAGTTTCTTGGACTCCAAACGCTGCCTTCACTGCCTTTTAATGAGATTGGTTTATCCACTAAGGTGGTCGCTAAGTTGTATTTTTCAGGCTGAGCCAATGCGGTGAGATAAACCGCTGGTTTCACTAAAGAGCCAATCGGTCTTCGCGCATTTAGTGCACGGTTAAATCCATCATAGCCCGCTCGTTTACCACCCACCATAGCGCGAATTTCACCACTATGACGGTCAACTGCAATCGCTGCGGCTTCCAAATCTTTGCCTGCTGTTTTTTCTAACTCTGGAACTTTATTGGCGATCGCTTGTTCCAGTTTGGCTTGCGATACAGGGTCAAGAGAAGTGAAAACACGCAATCCTGAATCTGATTTAAAATTACGTCCCAGTTTTTCATTCAGCTCTATAGAAAGCTGCTGGAAATAAGCTGGCTGACGGCTCGCAATGCGCGCCACTTTTTGCACATCCAACGGACGAGTCACCGCTTGCTCATACTGTTTAGCGGTTAGGATGTCTTGATCCATCATCAGACGCAGAACTAAGTCTCGACGCTCTTTTGCTCTTTCTGGATAGCGCATAGGGTTGTAGTAGGAAGGTCCTTTGACCATGCCCACCAGCATTGCTAGTTGATCAATGCGCAGCTCTTGTAACGGCTGACCAAAATAAAGGCGAGACGCCAGACCAAAACCATGCACACCTTCTTTACCATTCTGACCTAAATAAACTTCGTTCAGATACGCTTCAAGAATGCGGTCTTTGCTGTAACGGTAATCAATGATCAACGCCATATACGCTTCACGTAGCTTACGCCACAAGGTTCTGTCACTGGATAAGAAGATATTTTTGGCTAACTGCTGAGTCAGAGTACTGCCACCTTGTACTGTGCGACCCGCTTTGAGGTTCACTACCATAGCGCGCGCAATTGCCAGTGGAGAGACTCCATCGTGTTGATAGAAGTGTCGGTCTTCGGTGATCAACAGTGCATCAATCATTACTTCTGGGAACTGCTCGCGACGTAAAAACAGTCGTTGTTCTTGAACATTTTTCTCAAGCATTCCAAGCATCTTTGGCTCTAAGCGCAGATAGCCAAGATCGCCCTTTTGCTCCAATGACTGGATACGCTGTACACCATTTTCATCGAAGTTGATCATAACGTGGCGATCTGGTTCTGGGCCGTCAGAAAACTCAAACGGACGACGAATCATCTCAATACGTGTTGAAGACGCTGAATACTCGCCTGCATATCTTGGGTTAGCGACTTTTCTGTAGTTCAGTACATCCAGCTCATTACGAAGCTCTTTAATACTTAAGTTGTCTCCGGGTGCAATTTCCAGAATTCTGGCATAAACAACCGTAGGCAAATCAAATAGCTGCCCTTCGAAGCGGTGCTTAATCACACTGTCGAGATAAATACCGGCAAAGATCAGTAAAGCGATGACGGAAACACCTACTTTCCAACCAATCCCCCACAACCGCTTTAACCAAGACTTAGGGCGGTTCGGTTTGTTTGACTGAGTGCGAGATCTTGAAGACGGTTTAACCGCTGTTTTTCTTTTACTTTCCGATTTCGGGTTACTGCGTTTATTTGTCATGAATTCAATTGTCGTTTTGTTTTAGTAGTTGCAACGTGATTTGCAGGATCGTCTGGCCAAACATGTTTCGGGTATCGGCCTTTCATCTCTTTTTGCACTTCTTTATATGCACCAGCCCAAAAGCCTGCGAGATCGCGCGTCACCTGTAATGGTCTTTGCGCTGGTGACAGAAGTTCCATCACGATCGCTTGACGCCCTTTGGCAATAACGGGTGACGTTTTTTCGCCAAATACTTCCTGCATTCGAACCGATAACACCGGCTCTTTGCCACATTGATAACGTATTCTCTTATGTGTTCCGGTTGGTAATACATGGTCAACCGGCAACCATTCATCTATCTGCTGATTGAGCGGCCACCCCAGCCGAGCATTAAGTGCTTCAATAAGAGGTACTTTCTGCAAAGCTTTCACTGAGGTAATGCCAATCAAGTAAGGCTCTAACCACTCTCTTAGCTCGCTTAATAAGCTCGCGTCATCCATCGCAGGCCACTCTTCATCATTGAGCCATTCAATGCCACAGCGCACTCGTTCCAACCACTGTACGGTTTGTTCGCTCCAGTTTAAAACCGAAAGACCTTTACGCTCGACATAATTAAGCAAGGCTTGCGTCATTTTTTGTTTATCAGGTTCAGGTAAGAATCGACGTCGAATAACGACTTCACCCAAACAGCAACGTTCTTCGGCGACAAGCCGCCCGGCTTTTTCATCCCAATCCACCTGTTCACTGGTGGCAAACAAAAAACCAAATTGAGATTCCAACGCTTCTATATCCAGATCCAGTGCGCAAAAGATCCGGCTGGACTGGCTTATTTGGTTTGATGAACCCAGCGAACGCATAAGCTCAAGGGCGACCACATAATCACTTCCCGCCAGAGGTTGTGACTCATCGATAAAAGCACCATGCCCGTTTGCCAGCAAAAACTGACCATATCCCTGACCTCGCTTCTGAGCAATACGGTCTGGAAAAGCTAAACAGGCAACCAGAGGCAACAATGAACTCTTTACCTGACTAAGAGAAAAAACCACATCCAGCTTATTGGCTAAGGTGTTCGCTCTTTGCGTCATTTGTTTAGATTTAGGATGATTTCCCTGTTGCCAGCGATGCAAACTGTGTTGCAAATCGAGTATCTGTCTTTCAGGCTCTTCAAGCAGCGCGGCTAATGCTATTGCGCTATTGAAAAGTGTGGAATTCTCGTTTTCCACTTTTAGCAACATGGCTGCAATTCGGGGTTCAACACCCAAGCGATGCGCCTCTTTACCCATTGCTGTTAACTGATTTTGCTTATCCATCAGCCCTAAAGATTGCAACAGTGATGAAGCCTGATTCATCGCCGAAGCCGGCGGTAAATCTAACCATTGCAGCTCATTGGCGTTTTTGACACCCCATTGAGCCAGTTCCAGCATCAGCGGTGCAAGGTCACTTTGCAGAATTTCCGGCGCTGAAACTTTCGGCTGCTGATTAAACTGAGCTTCACTGTATAAACGGACGCAAATACCTGCTTCTAAACGACCAGCACGACCAGCGCGCTGCTCGGCGGACGATTGGGCAATCCTAACCTGTTCTAAGCGGGTGATTCCGGTTTTCAAATCAAAACGCGCCACGCGTTCCAAACCAGAATCCACCACCATGCGAATGCCTTCAATGGTCAGTGATGTCTCTGCAATATTGGTAGCCAGAACCACTTTACGCTTTCCTTGCGGCGCAGCTGAGATCGCCTTTTGTTGCTCAGCAAAACTCATCTGCCCGTAAATCGGGCACACATCAACTTCACTTGGAAGATCACCGAGCTGATCCGCTAATGCGGTGATGCTTGCAGCACCCGGTAAAAAAGCGAGTAGAGAACCTTGTTCGTTCAACATTAAGGTTCTGATTTGTTTTGCCATTGCAGGAACCAAAGGCTCGTTAACACCTATGGGCTGATAACGAACATCAATCGGATAACCTCGACCTTGTGACTCAACATATTCCGCTAAAGGCAATAACTGTTGCAGTGCAGCTTGATCTAATGTCGCAGACATCACGATGATTTTAAGATCGTCACGAAGTACCGATTGCACTTCTAAACTCAGCGCCAAAGCCGTATCAGCGTGAATGCTCCGCTCGTGGAATTCATCAAAGATCAATGCGCCGATGCCATCCAACTCAGGATCGTTTTGAATCATGCGCGTCATAATGCCTTCAGTCACCACTTCCAAGCGGGTATCACTACTGACTTTTGTTTCTCCTCTCACCCGATAACCCACAGTTTTCCCGACTGATTCACCCAGTTGCTGAGACAGGTAACGAGCAATGTTTCTCGTTGCCAATCGTCTGGGTTCAAGCATAATAATTTTCCCATCAACTAAACCCGATTTCAGTAACGCGAGCGGGAAATAGGTCGACTTACCCGCACCGGGAGCCGCTTTTAAAATCAGTTGGGGAGAATGCTCAACACCTGCAAGCAAATCAGGTATTACTGCGAGAATCGGCAGCTGTGACAAGAGAATGTCCTTATGTTTAAATATCCCAAATTAACAACCAAAGCATTGTACATAAAAACAGTACAGGGATCTCGATGCAATTTATACCAGCGCTTGAACGCGCCACATTAATTAAACGCTACAAACGATTTCTGGCAGATGTTGAGTTAAAAGATGGAAAGCAAATCACTATTCATTGTGCCAATACCGGTGCGATGACGGGGTGTGCTGAACCGGGAAACCAAGTTTGGTATTCAACCTCCGACAATCTTAAGCGCAAGTATCCTAATAGCTGGGAACTAACAGAAACAGCGCAAGGCCATCGAATTTGCATCAATACTGCGCGAGCAAACCAACTTGCGGTTGAAGCAATCCAAAACGGCACAATTACAGAACTGCAAGGTTATGAGCAGTTACGCACAGAAGTTAAGTATGGTACTGAAAATAGTCGCATTGATATCTTGCTCTGTAGCGAATCTAAACCAAACTGTTATGTAGAAGTGAAAAGCGTGACTCTTTTAGATGAGCGCAATATCGAGACTGGAGAAGAGAATCAACGTATAGGACAAGGCTATTTCCCCGATGCAGTCACCACTCGTGGGCAAAAACACTTAAGAGAACTGTCAGAAATGGCCCAAAGTGGGAGCAGAGCCATACTTTTGTTCACGGTTTTACATTCAGGGATTGAAAAAGTCTCTCCAGCTCGCCATATAGACGCGAACTATTCACAATTGTTAACAATGGCACAAGAAGCAGGCGTGGAAGTACTGTGCTACAAAGCAGAACTTTCAGACAATGAAATACAACTGGTATCGGCAATCGAATTTTCCCATCAATCGTCAAAAAATTGATGAAACCTCCACATTGACGATAACTTTGTAAAACAGTGTTTGCCTCAGTTACTTCTTTTTGCTATAGATACCCGCCTTAAATTGACTGCGATAGCAGTTGACTAGGTGTTAGTAGGAGATGCTGTATGCCAGAATCCAAAAAGAAAACGCTAGGCATCCTAGCCATTGCAGGTGTTGAGCCATACCAAGAAAAAGCCGGTGAAGAGTACATGTCACCTGAGCAAGTGGCTCATTTTACGAAAATTTTACAAGCTTGGCGCAACCAGCTCAGGGAAGAAGTTGATCGCACTGTTCACCATATGCAGGACGAAGCGGCAAACTTTCCAGACCCTGTTGACCGTGCTTCTCAAGAAGAAGAGTTTAGCCTAGAACTTCGCAATCGTGACCGTGAACGTCGTTTGATTAAGAAGATCGAAAAGACACTGGACAAGCTAAAAGAAGATGACTTCGGCTTCTGTGAGTCTTGTGGTGTTGAAATCGGCATTCGTCGCTTGGAAGCTCGCCCTACTGCTGATCTTTGTATCGACTGTAAAACGCTTGCAGAAATCAAAGAAAAACAGATGATGGGTTAACCCCAACAGATGTCACGAAGGGAGCAATTGCTCCCTTTTTGTTTTGCTGTTTTTTCACAAATGTCAGTAAAGATAGCTAATAACTGCATAAAGTTTGATACTTACACTTCTTCTATCCATCTTGTTAAGTAAATATAGGCATTATGAGTTACGTTGGTCGTTTCGCCCCTTCTCCTTCTGGGCCATTACATTTTGGTTCATTGGTCGCCGCTTTAGGCAGTTACTTCCAAGCCAAATCGCAACTTGGTCAATGGTTAGTAAGAATTGAAGACCTCGATCCACCAAGAGAAATGCCCGGCGCTGCCAGCCTTATATTAAAGGCATTAGAAGCATATGGATTAGAGTGGGATGGAGAGGTTGTTTATCAGAGCCAGCGACACCATTTATATCAACAGCAAATCGATCATTGGCTCGCATCTGGCCAAGCTTACTTTTGCCAATGCACGCGTAAACAAATTAAAGCAGCGGGTGACTTCTATCTTGGGACATGCCGAGATAAAGGATTAACAAACCGCTCTGAATGCTCAGTGCGACTACGGATGGATCATCCGGTCTCGTCATTCATCGACCTGAAACACGGCGAGATGACAATACCTGAAGCACTAAGCAGAGAAGATTTCATTATTAAGCGTCGAGATGGTTTGTACGCTTATAACTTAGCAGTAGTGATTGATGACATTGACCAAGGTGTCACAGAGGTTGTACGAGGCGCAGATCTGATTGAGCCAACAGGCCGTCAAATCAGCTTGTATAAAACGCTCAACCAAGCACCGGTAAGCTATCTGCATTTGCCGCTTGCAATGGACATCAACGGCAATAAGTTATCTAAACAAAACCATGCAACAGCGATTGATCCTAACACCCCTAAGCCAACGCTAATAAAAGCGATGCAGTTTTTAGGGTTTAACTTCCCCAAGGAAATCGCAGGTGGTCAAATTGATGAGATCATCGATTGGGGAACAAAGAATTGGCATATTGAGCAGCTTCCACAGCAGATCGAGATCACACCAAGATTCTCAAATGACGCCTTGTAAGCTATTATTAGCCGCAAATCCAGCCAGTTTGGGTTGTAATCGAATAGATGAACAACACAAAAGGCAACACCAATCATTGTAAAAAATACATGAATAACAACGACTTAAAAGAAAGCGAACATCACATATATCCAAGCTTAGCTTTGAATATCGTCACGCGCCAAGAACACAACATTTCGCGTAAGCAGATTAGCGATAACGCGTTAAAGGTGTTGTATCGTCTTCAGGGTGCGGGTTTTGACGCCTACCTAGTCGGTGGTGGTGTTCGAGATTTATTACTCGAAGAAATACCAAAAGATTTCGATATCGCAACCAACGCGACACCAGAAGAAATTCGTCAGTTGTTCCGCAACTGTCGTTTGATTGGTCGCCGTTTCCGCCTTGCACATATCATGTTTGGACGCGACATCATTGAAGTAGCGACGTTCCGTGGGCACCATCAGGAACCAAACAAACAGCTGGCTGCCCAGTCAGAAGCTGGCATGCTGCTGCGCGATAACGTCTACGGCACCATTGATGAAGATGCAGAGCGCCGTGACTTCACTATCAACGCTATGTACTACAACATCGCAGATTACTCTATCCACGACTACGCAGGTGGTATGGAAGATCTTGAAGACAGACTTGTTCGTCTTATCGGTGATCCGGAAACTCGTTACCGCGAAGATCCTGTACGTATGCTTCGCGCGGTTCGTTTTGCAGTAAAACTGGATTTCGATATCGAAGAAGATACCGCTGCGCCAATTGAAGATTTAGCGCCACTATTGCGCGATGTTCCTGCAGCTCGTCTCTATGAAGAGATGCTGAAAATGCTGCAATCAGGGCACGGTTTGGAAACGTACCACCTGATGCGCGAGTACAACCTGTTCCAACAAGTGTTCCCGACCATAGCGCGTCATTTCACCGAGGATTACTCATCACAGGCAGAGCACATGCTCGACTTAGTGCTTGATTCAACGGATCTGCGCATTGAAGAAGGTAAGCGTATCAATCCTGCCTTTATGTTTGCTGCAATTTTTTGGTATCCGATGGTTAAACTTGCTGAAGAGATGATGGAAACGCATAACTTCAATTATTACGATGCCATCATGGAAGCGAGCAACAAGATTCTCGATGAAGTGGTTAAATCGATTGCGATTCCTCGCCGTCACACCGCTACTATGCGCGAAATTTGGCAGCTACAGTTACGCCTACCTCGTCGTAACGGTAAACGTGCTTTCCGTTTGATGGAACTGAATAAATTCCGTGCTGGTTTCGATTTCCTAGAAATGCGCGGTGAAGTAGAAGACGGTGAAGTGAAGCAACTGGCAGACTGGTGGCAAACTTTCCAAACTGCGGGTCGTACTATGCGACAAGCAATGGTGGCCGATCTAGACAGCGTAGCTAAACCTTCTGGTACTCGTCGCCGTCGTCCATCGACACGCAAGAAAAAGAGCAAACCAGCATCATGACAATAGCGTATATCGCAGTAGGCAGTAATCTCAGCGACCCTGTGACTCAAGCCAACAATGCTATTGAAGCACTAACCAAGTTACCGAAGTCGCGTTTTATCGCGGCTTCATCACTGTACAGCAGCACACCTATGGGTCCACAAAATCAACCCGATTACATCAATGCTGTGGTGGCAGTTGAGACAGAATTAACACCTCTTGAGCTGCTTAATTGCACTCAGGCGATTGAACAGGAACAAGGGAGAGTCCGTAAAGATGAGCGTTGGGGACCAAGAACTCTCGACCTCGACATCGTGCTTTATGGCAATGAGAACATCGATTCTGAGCGATTAACCGTACCCCACTACGGCATGCGTGTCAGAGAATTTGTCCTTTATCCACTTGCAGAAATCGCACCTGAGCTGCAACTTCCTGATGGCACTTCGCTGCAAGAGTTACTTAAATCTGTTCCGCTCAATGGGCTGAGTATTTGGCAATAGCCAAGCTCTGACCAATTGACTTAGTAAGGACATACAATGAAAAAAATAACGATCAACGACCTAATGAAGTGGAAAAAAGAAGGTCGAAAATTTGCGACTTCTACTGCCTATGACGCAAGCTTCGCGCAACTATTTGAAAACCAAGAGATGCCTGTTCTTTTAGTAGGCGATTCACTGGGTATGGTTCTGCAAGGTGAGAGTGACACTCTACCTGTCAGCGTTGACGATATCGCTTACCACACGCGTTGTGTGCGTAAAGGTAGCCCTAACTGCTTGCTAATGGCGGACATGCCGTTCATGAGTTACGCAACGCCTGAACAAGCATGTGAAAATGCAGCAAAAATCATGCGCGCTGGCGCGAACATGGTGAAAATCGAAGGCGGTGACTGGTTAGTCGATACCGTTAAAATGCTTACTGAACGTGCTGTACCGGTTTGTGCACACCTAGGTTTGACGCCTCAATCAGTGAACATCTTTGGTGGTTACAAAGTTCAAGGCCGTGACCAAGAACAAGCAGACCGTATGGTGAAAGACGCTATTGCACTGCAAGAAGCTGGCGCACAAATCGTTCTTCTTGAATGCGTACCTGCTGGATTGGCAGAGCGCATTACTCAAATTTTGGATGTACCAGTTATCGGTATTGGTGCCGGTAACAGCACTGATGGCCAAATACTTGTGATGCACGATATGTTCGGAATTTCAGCCAATTACATGCCAAAATTCTCAAAGAATTTCCTTGCTGAAACAGGCGACATGCATAAAGCTGTTGCAGCTTACATTGCTGACGTAGAAGCCGGACGCTTCCCTGATGAAGCACATACTATTGCCTAAGGAGTAGTTCATGCAGACATATGCTGATATCTCAGCTCTTCGCGAGCAGATCCAACAGTATAAGCGTGATGGTCGAAAAGTGGCGTTTGTTCCAACTATGGGTAACTTACACGAAGGTCACCTGACTCTCGTGCGTAAAGCTCGCGAACTAGCAGATGTTGTTATCGTAAGTATTTTTGTTAACCCAATGCAGTTTGAACGCGCGGATGACCTCAATAGTTACCCTCGTACACTGGAAGATGACTACAACAAACTGACCAGTGAAAACGTAGAAATCGTATTCACACCGACCCCAGAAATCATGTACCCACATGGCCTTGATAAGCAGACTTCGGTTGAAGTCCCTGGGTTATCAACCATGCTTGAGGGCGCTTCGCGTCCGGGTCACTTCCGTGGCGTTGCAACAGTGGTAACAAAGTTATTTAACATCGTTAAACCTGATGTTGCCTGCTTTGGCGAAAAAGATTTCCAACAACTAGCTGTGATTCGCCAAATGGTTGCAGACCTATGCATGGATATCGAGATTGTCGGTGTGCCTACTGTGCGTGAGATGGATGGCCTTGCGATGAGTTCTCGCAACAACTTGCTATCACTAAACGAGCGTCAACGTGCACCAGTGCTTGCCCGTACTATGCACTGGATCAGCAGCGCTTTGCGTGGTGGTCGTCGTGATTACGATACTATCGTTGTCGATGCTCAAGACCAGTTGCGTGCGGCAGGACTAGAACCGGATCAAATCTTTATCCGTGATTCCCGCACTTTGCTACCCGCTTCTGAAGAAACCAAGCAAGTCGTGATTCTGATGTCTGCATTCTTGGGTAAAGTCAGACTGATCGACAATAAAGTTGTCGATTTCGTATCAGAACAACAAAGCTAAGCTGATATTTAAATTCCATAATACTTTGGTTTAAAAAGAAAAAGGTCAACTTACGTTGACCTTTTTTATTGAGCTAAAATGAGCATCTAAATAAGTTATTGCGAAGATAAATGATTAGCTGCGCAGCCCTTTACCTTTAGTGACCAAGTAGTGAGCGACGCAGTAAAGCGCAACGACAAACACACTGAGTACGCTAAAAGAAGTGACTATATCCACATCTGACACACCCAAGAAGCCATAGCGGAATGCGTTCACCATATAAAAAATTGGGTTAACCTTTGACACACCTTGCCAGAACTCTGGCAACAAGCTGATCGAATAAAATACACCGCCTAAATAGGTCAACGGCGTAAGAACGAAGGTCGGAACAATAGAAATATCGTCAAAGGTTTTGGCAAACACAGCATTGATTAAGCCGCCCAATGCAAAAACAACAGAGGTCATAAATACGGTCAGGAAGATCACACCCCAGTGTTCCACATTCAAATGTACAAAGAATAAAGATACAAAGGTTACCAGCGAACCAACCAACAAACCACGAGTGACACCGCCCATGACATAACCCGCAATGATGACGAAGTTAGGCACCGGCGCCACGAGCAACTCTTCAATATTCTTCTGCATCTTGGCACTAAAAAATGAAGATGCTACGTTTGAATAGGAGTTGGTAATCACTGACATCATAATCAAACCAGGAATGATGTACTCCATGTAGCTAAAGCCGTTCATCTGACCGATGCGAGAACCAATCAAGTTACCAAAAATGATGAAATAGAGGCACATGGTAATCACTGGTGGAACTAGGGTTTGCACCCAAATTCGTGTAAAGCGAGTGACTTCTTTACTTAACAAGCTAACAAAAGCTGTCCAATAAATTTGATACATAGTGGTTCCTTAACTCTGTTCGCGAACAATTCGAACAAACAGCTCTTCTAAACGGTTAGCTTTATTACGCATCGACAATACTCTTACACCTTGTTCTGTAAGCTGACTAAAGATGTGGTTTAGCCCTTCTGTCTTTTCGATTTCAATTTCCAGCGAACCGTCTTTCAGGGTTTGCGAAATGACACCATCAAGCTCTATTAGCTGGCTTTCGTTTTCGATATCCAACACAAAAGTTTCGACATGAAGCTTAGATAACAAGCCTTTCATGGTGGTATTTTCGATAACTTCACCACGGTTGATAATACCGATGTTACGGCACAGCATTTCTGCTTCTTCCAGATAGTGAGTCGTCAGGATAATCGTAATACCCTGAGCATTTATCTTCTTCAGAAACTCCCACATAGAGCGACGTAACTCGATATCAACCCCAGCCGTCGGTTCATCAAGAATCAGCAGTTGTGGCTCGTGCATTAGTGCACGAGCAATCATCAGACGACGCTTCATACCACCAGACAGGTTGCGAGCACGCTCTTTGCGCTTCTCCCACAAATCTAGCTGGGTGAGATACTTCTCTGCTCTCTCTTTGGCTAACGCTTTTGAAACACCGTAATAACCCGCTTGTTGAATGACAATCTGCTCTACCGTTTCAAACTGGTTGAAGTTAAATTCCTGAGGGACAAGACCCAGATGTTGTTTCGCTTCTTCAAGGTGAGTATCAATGTCATAACCAAACACCTTCACCTTACCCGATGTTTTATTAACCAGCGAAGAAATGATACCGATAGTCGTCGATTTACCAGCACCGTTAGGCCCAAGCAAGGCGTAAAAATCGCCCTTTTTGACAGACACACTGATACCTTTCAGCGCTTCAAAACCACCAGCGTAAGTTTTACGCAGTTGATCTATTTCTAATGCGTACATAATGGAGCTCTTTTTTTTGAGATACCGTATATGTGCCGATTTTAACGGCAGTTTTCAACCCCAAGCATTAAATAGTTTTTATAAACCTTAAACCACACTGCGTTTAAATAGCCTTACTAACTGGGTGTTGTTAGCCAATAGAATTCATGGATAATTTTCAACACTGCTCAGATGAGTAATCTCTAGGCGAAATAGTCAGAGATAGAAGGAATGACATTGTGTATAGTTGGTTTATACCTAAGTATCTTGAAGTTACTTAGGTATTGTTATTAAGGGAAGTAACATGCCAGAGATTAAACAACTATTCGAAAACAACTCAAAGTGGTCAGAGTCGATTAAAGCTGATCGCCCAGAGTACTTTACTCAGCTTGCTGAAGGACAGAATCCAGATTTTTTATGGATTGGTTGTTCAGACAGCCGCGTACCAGCAGAACGTTTAACTGGCCTATATTCAGGCGAATTGTTCGTTCATCGTAATGTTGCCAACCAAGTCGTTCACACTGACTTAAACTGCCTTTCTGTTGTTCAGTATGCGGTTGATGTACTTAAAGTGAAACACATTATTGTTTGTGGACACTACGGATGTGGTGGTGTGACAGCCTCAATCGACAACCCACAGCTGGGTTTGATCAACAACTGGTTACTGCACATTCGTGATTTGTACTATAAGCACCGCAAATATATTGAACAAATGCCAGAAGCGGATCGTTCTGACAAGTTGGCGGAAATAAATGTCGCAGAACAGGTTCATAATCTTGCAAACTCAACCATACTGCAAAACGCTTGGGAACGAGGCCAGGATGTAGAACTTCATGGTGTTGTTTATGGTATAGAAGACGGCAAGCTAGAGTACTTAGGTGTTCGCTGCAACTCTCCTAAAACTATCAATGATAGCTACAACAAAGCTATGGAAAAAATTCTCAATCCAGAACACCAACTGCTTTGTCGCTAATTGCTTACTAAAAGCTAAGAACACAAAAAGCCCACTGATGTGGGCTTTTTCATTTTTAACAACAAAGGCAATTATTCCTGAGGAACAACTTTACCGATATAAGGTAAATGGCGGTATTTTTGTGCGTAATCGATCCCCACACCCACAACGAATTCATCTGGGATTTCAAAGCCAACCCAAGACACCTCTACGTTCACTTCGCGACGAGAAGGCTTATCAAGCAGAGTACAAATTTGAATTGATTTAGGCTCACGTAGAGATAGGATTTCTTTCACTTTATTTAGAGTGTTGCCAGTATCAATGATGTCTTCAACAAGCAGAACATCTTTACCTTTGATGTCATCATCTAAATCTTTCAGGATGCGAACATCACGAGAACTCGTCATTGAGTTGCCGTAGCTAGATGCTGTCATAAAGTCTACTTGGTGAATCAGCTCAATCGAGCGAGCCAAGTCAGCCATGAAAACAAAAGAACCACGCAACAAACCAACCAGCACCAAATCTTCGCTGCCTTGGTAGTGTTGAGAAATTTGCTTACCTAGTTCACGGATACGTTCCTGAACGTCTTGCTCAGAAATCATTACTTCAACTGTATGCTTCATACCATTCTCGTTTGGTTGGGGCACATCTCAATAATAACGCGCCGCAGAATTTATTCGGCGCGTATAGTAACACTGCCGGACGACAGAGTTAACCTTTTCTCCCCCCTAGATGATGAGCCTATATCTATATAATTTGAACTTGTTGATAAAGCTCATTTTTAATAATGGGAGCGAATACTTAGTTCAAACATTGACCTTCAATATATGCACCAGTACACTCATAGAGCTTTAAGCAACTAACAAAATAATCATTAGAGTGGAAAACACTCAACTAACAACGTAACAACTAAAAATGGCAGGACTTACAACTATGGACGCATCTATTGAGAAACGCCCGAGAACACGGCTATCTCCCCAGAAACGTAAACTTCAACTTATGGAAATCGCGCTAGAGGTTTTCGCCAGACGTGGCATCGGCCGTGGCGGACATGCTGATATCGCTGAAATCGCTCAAGTCTCAGTAGCTACGGTATTCAACTACTTCCCTACTCGTGAAGACTTGGTGGATGAAGTTCTTACTTACGTGGTTCGTCAATTCTCTAACTTCTTAACCGATAATATTGATTTAGACTTACCAGCCAAAGAGAACCTAAGCAACATCACCCAAGAGTTAGTGGAAATCAGCTATCAGGATTGCTACTGGCTAAAAGTGTGGTTTGAATGGAGTGCTTCAACTCGTGATGAAGTATGGCCACTCTTTATGTCAACCAACCGAACCAATCATCTACTAGTTAAGAACATTTTCAGCAAAGCGATTGAACGTGGTGAAGTGTGCGATAAGCATGACCCAGAAGAGCTGACTATGCTATTCCACGGTCTTTGCTACTCATTGTTTGTTCAGGCAAATCGAGTGGAAGACAAAGAGAGCATCAACCAATTAGCGAATACCTACATGGATATGCTGTGTATCTATAAATAGCTAGCCGTTGATAGCAGACTTAACGTTTAGATATAAAAAAAACCGCTGAATATTCAGCGGTTTTTTATATCTCAAGAAGAATTATTTCTTCTTAGCTTTTGCGTTTGGCAGGTCAGTAATTGTACCTTCAAACACTTCCGCCGCTAGACCTACAGACTCATGTAGAGTTGGGTGAGCGTGGATAGTTAGAGCGATATCTTCAGCATCACAACCCATCTCGATAGCAAGACCGATTTCGCCTAGCAGTTCACCACCGTTAGTACCAACGATAGCGCCACCAATCACGCGGTGAGTCTCTTTATCAAAGATTAGCTTAGTCATACCATCTGCACAGTCAGACGCGATTGCACGGCCTGATGCTGCCCATGGGAATGTCGCCACTTCGTAGTTGATGCCTTCTGCCTTCGCTTCTTTCTCAGTCTTACCAACCCAGGCAACCTCTGGCTCAGTGTAAGCAATTGATGGGATAACTTTCGGGTCAAAGTAGTGTTTCTTACCAGAAATAACTTCTGCCGCTACGTGACCTTCATGCACACCTTTGTGAGCAAGCATTGGTTGACCAACGATGTCACCGATAGCAAAGATATGAGGAACGTTAGTACGCATTTGCTTATCAACGTTGATAAAGCCACGCTCGTCCACTTCAATGCCTGCTTTTTCAGCATCCATTAGCTTACCATTTGGCACACGACCGATAGCAACTAGCACAGCATCATAACGTTCAGCTTCCGCTGGCGCTTTTTTGCCTTCCATTGAAACGTAGATACCATCTTCTTTCGCTTCAACTGCTGTAACTTTAGTTTCCAGCATCAGGTTGAACTTGTCTTTGATGCGCTTAGTGTAAACCTTAACCATATCTTTATCCGCAGCAGGGATAAGTTGGTCAAACATTTCAACCACATCAATTTGAGAACCAAGTGAATGATAAACAGTCGCCATTTCTAAGCCGATGATACCGCCGCCCATGATCAACAGTTTTCCAGGGACTTCTTTCAGCTCTAGAGCGTCAGTTGAATCCCAAATACGTGGGTCTTCATGTGGAATAAATGGCAGTTTGATTGGGCGAGAACCCGCAGCCACAATAGCGTTGTCGAAGTTTACTGTTGTTTTACCGTCTTCACCTTCCACTTCGATAGTGTTAGGGCCAGTAAACTTACCAAAACCGTTAACAACAGTGACTTTACGCATCTTAGCCATTCCGCCAAGACCGCCAGTTAACTGGTTAATTACTTTTTCTTTCCATAGACGGATTTTATCGATATCCGTTTGAGGTTCGCCGAATACGATACCGTGTTCCGCAAGTGCTTTTGCTTCTTCGATAACTTTCGCTACGTGTAACAGTGCTTTTGATGGGATACAACCCACGTTCAAACATACACCGCCAAGAGTGCTGTAGCGTTCAACAAGTACAGTTTCCAGACCTAAGTCGGCACAACGGAATGCAGCGGAGTAACCAGCAGGACCTGCACCAAGTACAACAACTTGGGCTTTAATTTCTTTGCTCATTTCGACCTCTTGTAGTCAATATCCCTAACAGGCTGAGTGGGTATGATATCTTTTTGTATAATACGTTTATTTTTCAGACCGCAACAGTTTACAGAGATGTTAATGGTGTGAAAAGTAAATCCATTTAGCCTGTGAGCTAGCCAACAATTCAAATGCAGGAAATTTTTCTATTTTCAAGAAAAGCAGCCAATTTCAAATTAGTTGGATAAATACTGAATCAAGGCGGCTATTGCCGCCTTGTCTCTTTTTGATTACAGCACTAGACGACGGATGTCGCTTAGGCAGTTGTTCAAGTAAGTGATGAAGCGTGCACCTTCAGCACCATCGATCACACGGTGGTCGTATGATAGAGATAGTGGAAGTTGTAGACGAGCTTCGAACTCTTTACCGTTCCAAACAGGCTTCATTTCAGACTTAGATACACCAAGGATACCAACTTCTGGCGCATTCACGATTGGCGTAAATGCAGTACCACCAATGCCACCTAGGCTAGAGATAGTGAAACAGCCGCCTTGCATGTCTGCTGCTGTCAGTTTACCTGCACGAGCTTTCTTAGATACTACTGCTAGCTCTTCAGAAAGTTCGTAAATGCCTTTCTTGTTCACGTCTTTGAATACTGGAACAACTAGACCGTTTGGCGTATCAACCGCGATACCTACGTTCACGTATTTCTTCAGAATCAAGCTTTCGCCATCTTCAGAAAGAGAAGAGTTAAATGCAGGGAACGCTTCAAGCGCTTTAGCAACAGCTTTCATGATGAACACTAGTGGAGTGATCTTCATGCCAGTGTCTTTCTTCGCTTCAATCGCATTTTGCTCTTTACGGAAGTTTTCTAGTTCAGTGATGTCTGCGTTATCCCACTGTGTAACGTGAGGGATCATGACCCAGTTACGGTGTAGGTTCGCACCAGAAATCTTCTTAATACGAGATAGAGGTTGAACTTCAGTTTCACCAAACTTGCTGAAATCAACTTTCGGCCAAGGAAGTAGACCAAGAGCTGCTCCGTCACCTTTACCAGAAGCTGCAACACCAGATTCAAGACGCTTAAGAGCCTCTTTCACGTAGTTCTGTACGTCTTCTTTCAGGATACGGCTCTTACGGCCAGAACCTTTCACTTTCGCTAGGTTTACACCGAATTCGCGCGCTAGGCGACGAACAACAGGTGAAGCGTGAGCGTAGTCGTTGTTCTCTTCAAACTCAGTTGCTGCGGGAGCTGCTGCTGGTTTTGCAGCTTCAGCTTTAGGAGCTGGAGCTGCAGCAGGAGCCACAGCTTGAGCTGGTGCTGCTGGCGCAGGAGCTGCACCGGCTACTTCGAACACCATGATCAATGAGCCAGTTGATACTTTATCGCCAGCTGCAACTTTGATTTCTTTAACCGTACCAGCAAACGGTGCAGGTACTTCCATAGAAGCTTTGTCACCTTCAACAGTAATCAGAGATTGCTCTTCAGTTACTGTATCGCCAACCGCTACCATGATTTCAGTGACTTCAACTTCGTCGCCGCCGATATCTGGAACGTTAACTTCTTTAACGCTAGATGCTGCTGGTGCCGCTGCCGGAGCTGCCGCTGCAACTGGTGCAGGAGCGGCTGCACCTGAACCTGCAACTTCGAAGATCATCACTAGTGAGCCAGTTGATACTTTATCGCCAGCTGCAACTTTGATTTCTTTTAGCGTACCAGCAAATGGTGCAGGTACTTCCATTGAAGCTTTGTCACCTTCTACTGTCAGTAGAGATTGCTCTTCAGCGATTGAATCGCCAACAGCAACTAGGATTTCAGTGACTTCAACTTCGTCGCCACCGATATCCGGTACACAAACTTCTTTCAGTTCACTTGCTGCCGCAGCTGCAGGTGCAGCTACTGGAGCTGCTTCTGCCGCTGGAGCAGGCGCAGCTGCGCCCGCTTCTTCGAAGATCATAATCAGTGAACCTGTTGTTACTTTATCACCAGCAACAACTTTGATTTCTTTTACGATACCCGCTTGAGAAGCAGGTACTTCCATAGAAGCTTTATCGCCTTCTACCGTAATAAGAGATTGTTCTTCTTCAACCTTGTCGCCAACGCTTACAAGAATCTCAGTAACTTCAACCTCATCCGCACCGATATCAGGTACATTAATTTCGATTGCCATTATTCTTTCCTACCTTCAATTAAGCGTATAGCGGGTTTGTTTTTTCAGTGTCGATGTTGAATTTCTTGATTGCTTCAACAACCACAGATTTCTCAACTTCACCACGTTTCGCTAGTTCGCTTAGAGCTGCAACCACAACGTAACCTGCGTTCACTTCGAAGTGACGACGTAGGTTCTCACGGCTGTCAGAACGACCAAAGCCATCAGTACCCAGTACTTTGTATGATTCAGCAGGGATAAACGCACGTACTTGCTCAGCGTAGTTTTTCATGTAGTCAGTCGCAGCGATTGCTGGCTCAGTACCCATTACTGTTTGGATGTAAGGTACTTGCGCTTCCGCTTCTGGGTGAAGCATGTTGTAACGCTCACAAGCTTGACCATCACGAGTCACTTCGTTGAATGACGTTACAGAGTAAACGTCAGAAGCAATACCGTAGTCATCGCTTAGGATTTGAGCCGCTTTACGTACTTCATTCATGATAGTACCAGAGCTCATTAGCTGAACTTTCGCCTTGTTACCAGCGTAAGTTTCTAGCTTGTAGATACCCTTACGGATGCCTTCTTCAGCGCCTTCTGGCATTGCTGGCATTGCGTAGTTTTCGTTCATCAGAGTTAGGTAGTAGAACACATTCTCTTGATCACCATACATACGACGGATACCGTCTTGCATGATTACCGCAACTTCGTAAGCGAATGTTGGGTCGTAAGAGATACAGTTCGGTACAGTACCAGCCATGATGTGTGAGTGACCGTCTTCGTGTTGTAGACCTTCACCATTTAGCGTTGTACGACCTGCTGTTGCACCTAGTAGGAAACCACGAGCTTGTTGGTCACCTGCCATCCATGCCATGTCACCAACACGTTGGAAACCGAACATAGAGTAGTAGATGTAGAACGGGATCATTGGTAGATCGTTAGTGCTGTATGACGTTGCCGCTGCAACCCATGAAGACATAGCACCTAGCTCGTTGATACCTTCTTGCAGTACCTGACCAGAGGTTGCTTCTTTGTAGTAAGAAACAATGTCGCGGTCTTGTGGCGTGTAGTTCTGACCGTGCGGGTTGTAAATACCGATTTGACGGAACAGACCTTCCATACCAAATGTACGAGCTTCGTCAGCAATGATAGGAACGATGTTTTGACCGATGTTCTTATCTTTAAGCAGAACGTTTAGAGTACGCACGAACGCCATTGTTGTAGAGATATCACGCTTCTGCTCTTCAAGTAGAGGCTTGAACTCTTCAACAGCTGGAATAGTTAGTTCTTTCGTAAAGTTAGGCAGACGCTTAGGCGTGTAACCTTTCAGAGCTTTACGACGAGCGTGTAAGTATTCGTATTCTTTCGAACCTTCTTCCAACGTTAGGTATGGAAGTTCTTTCACTGCTTCGTCAGTTAGGATGTCTTGAAGACCTAGACGATCACGTAAGTGTAGGACGTGAGTCATATCCATCTTCTTAACTTGGTGCGCGATGTTCTTACCTTCTGCCGCTTCACCCATGCCGTAACCTTTAACTGTTTTCGCTAGGATTACAGTTGGACGACCTTTAGTGTCTTGTGCATTCTTGAATGCTGCGTACAGTTTAGAAGAATCGTGACCGCCACGTTTAAGTGCGAAGATTTCATCATCCGTCATGTCTGCAACAAGTGCTGCAGTTTCTGGATATTTACCAAAGAAGTGCTCACGTACGTACGCACCATCTTTAGATTTGAATGTTTGGTAGTCACCATCGATAGTTTCGTTCATCAGTTGAAGAAGCTTACCAGACGTGTCTTTCGCAAGTAGTGAATCCCAGTTGCTACCCCAGATAACTTTAACAACGTTCCAACCAGCGCCTTTAAATAAGCCCTCTAGTTCTTGGATGATGCTACCGTTACCCATTACAGGGCCATCTAGACGCTGTAGGTTACAGTTGATTAGGAAACATAGGTTGTCTAGTTTTTCACGTGCAGCGAAAGAAATAGCGCCACGTGATTCTGGCTCATCCATTTCACCGTCACCTAGGAATGCGTATACACGCTGCTCAGTCGTGTCTTTCATGCCACGGCCGTCTAGGTACTTAAGGAAACGAGCTTGATAGATCGCTGAAATCGGACCAAGACCCATAGATACTGTAGGGAATTGCCAGAACTCAGGCATCAATTTAGGGTGTGGGTATGAAGGAATACCTTTGCCATCCACTTCTTGACGGAAGTTGTCTAGTTGGTCAGCCGTTAGGCGACCTTCAACGAATGCACGCGCATAGATCCCTGGAGAAATGTGACCTTGGTAGTAAACCAAATCGCCGCCATCTTTCTCGTTTGGAGCACGGAAGAAATGGTTAAAACATGTCTCGTAGAATGCAGCCGAAGATTGGAAAGACGCCATGTGGCCGCCTAGCTCTAAATCTTTCTTAGATGCACGTAGAACGATCATGATTGCGTTCCAACGGATGATAGAGCGAATACGACGCTCTAGCGTTGTGTCACCCGGATATGCTGGCTCTTGTGCTGCTGGGATCGTGTTGATGTAATTTGTTGTAACGCCAGTAGGCATATCAACACCATCTAAACGAGCTTTCTCTAGCACTTCTTCAAGAATGAACTGCGCGCGCTCTACACCTTCTTCACGAACAACTGACTCAAGGGCAGCTAACCACTCCTGAGTTTCCAGTGCGTCTACGTCATGCTTCATGTCGGACATGGCGATCTATCCTTCTATTGGTTGGATTCTATTTATAATCGCAATAAACCGCTTACTGCGGCTCATTACCCTGTTGGATACGACGTAAAGAACGCTCGCGACGAGACTGTTCTCGAGTCAGTTCCAACAATGTTTCTTCAATATAAGCTAAATGAGAATGTGACATCTCGCGCGCCATATCAGGCTCACCAGAAACAATCGCATCCACGATGTTAGCTCGGTGCTTGTTTACTTTCTCAACCGCTTCAGGGCGGTGACGGAGTAATTTAAAATTCTGTAAAATATTTTGCTCTAGCAAAGGGGCAAGACTACGAACAATATGCAGAATGACCACATTATGGGTCGCTTCAGTAATGGCAATTAAAAACTCCATTACGGTTGAAGCTTCTGCTTCAAAGTCGTGTTTCTCTTGCGCTTCGCTGATTCTCAATACGCTTGATTGAATACGAGCAAAATCTTCTGCTGTACCACGTAAAGCAGCAAAATAGGCTGAAATACCTTCTAATGCATGTCGCGCTTCAAGTAAGTCCAACTGAGTTTCTGAATGATTTGACAATAAATTTAGCAGAGGATCAGAGAAACTTTTCCAAATATGCTCACTGACGAACGTACCACCGCCTTGGCGACGGGTAAGTAGACGTTTAGCTTCTAAGCGTTGAATAGCTTCACGAACCGATGGACGAGAGACTTCAAACTGTTTAGCTAACTCGCGTTCTGGTGGCAGTTGTTGTCCTGGGGACAAAGTTCCTTCAATAATCAGCCGTTCCAACTCTTGTTCAATAACATCAGAGAGTTTCGGCTGACGAATCCTTTGATAAGCCATAATTTATTATTCTTCTACTCTTTATGCCTTGCTGGCAATTGGTAATACCAATTTCAAATTGACGAAGAAATTAACATATCCAACGTGTTAGTGTCCAGCCAATTATTGACCTAAATCATAAAACCAGCCCCATACAAACAGCTTGTTAACAATAATAAACCACTTTTGACACATTATTGGTAAGACCAATTACAAAACGGATACAGAAGCCTGGTTATGAGCAAGAAGTGTTATCAATTCATTACGTGAATAGAGCCACAAGGTTTTTAAGGTTGGAATCACAAATAATTACCGAACAACAGCCTGTGAATAAGAGAGTTGTCACAAATACTTGATTAATTGAAAGCGGCTCTGAATCAAGCCGCCAAAGAAAAGTTATTGAAATGTTAAGTTTATTTTGCTTCTAAATGATCGATCATTAATTGTAAAGACTGATTTCCGCGGAACTCGTTGATGTCCAATTTGTAGGCTAATCGTACCGTTTTGACGGAAGCATCTGGCCAACGTCGCAAGTCAATATTGAAGGCTATTCCATCGATCATGATGTTGGTTGGATGACCTTTGTGTAGCGGTTCAAGCATCAATTTGAGATGTTTTTCTCCCACCAACTTTTGGTGTAACACTTTAAATTCACCGTCAAAGATCGGTTCAGGAAATGCTTGCCCCCATGGCCCTCCTGCACGCAGTGTTTCTGCGGTGTGCATAGAGAACTCTTCAGGCTTGAGTTCACCATCCGTCAGAATCACCCCTTTCAACATCGCATCATCAAGCTCTTGGCGAACAACTTCATCAAACAGCTTACAAAATTGTTCAAAATCTTTTTCCGCAATTGTCAAACCTGCGGCCATTGCATGTCCACCGAACTTCTTGATGATTCCCGGGTTCTGGGTATCAATTTTGTCCAACGCATCACGCATATGCAGTCCAGCAACAGATCGACAAGATCCTTTAATCAAACCATCTCCGCCATCAGCAAAAGCAATAACAGGGCGGTGATATTGCTCTTTGATACGAGAAGCCAGAATGCCGATAACACCTTGGTGCCAGTCACGCTGAAACAACACTAAGCCATAAGGCAGTTCACTGTCTTTACCAAACTCCAGACGTTCACAAAAGGCCATCGCCTCTTGCTTCATTCCCTCTTCGATATCTTTACGAGTCTGGTTTAAACCATCCAGTTCGCTCGCCATTCGGCGCGCAGCATGGATGTTATTACACAGTAGAAGTTCTACCCCAAAAGACATGTCATCCAAACGACCCGCTGCATTTATACGCGGGCCGAGCGCAAAACCAAAGTCTGATGCCACCAGTTTGCTCGCATCACGCTTAGCAACTTCAATCAATGCCTGAATACCCGGTCTTGCTAAACCAGCGCGAATTCTCTGTAAACCTTGGTGCACCAGAATACGGTTGTTCTCATCCAACGCGACTACGTCAGCTACCGTACCTAAAGCAACTAAATCAATCAGTTCCATCAATTTAGGTTCTTGCATGCCTTGTTCGGTAAAATAGCCGACTTTGCGCATGTGTACACACAACGCCATCATCAGGTAGAAAGCAACGCCCACACCCGCCAATGCTTTTGAAGGAAAAGCACACTGCTGAAGGTTTGGGTTCACCATTGCATCCACTTCCGGAAGTTCATTTCCCGGCAAGTGGTGGTCTGTTACCAACACCTGCAAACCTTTTTGCTTGGCATAACGGACACCTTCGATTGAAGAAACACCGTTGTCGACGGTCATGATCATCTCAGCACCTAGGCTGATCGCCTGATCAACCACTTCAGGGCTTAATCCATATCCATCTTCAAAACGGTTCGGAACCAGATAATCCACATTACGGCTGCCAAGCATTCGCAAAGCCAGTACCGAAAGTGCAGAACTGGTCGCGCCATCGGCATCAAAATCACCGACAATGATGATTCGCGTTTGATCTTTAATTGCTTGATATAAAAGTTCTACTGCCTGCTCGATACCGTGCAGATTTTGGTATGAATGCAAGGCTTTAGCAGCTTTATTCAATTGCTCTAAATCGGTAACACCACGATTTAAGTAAACACGTTTTAAAATGGGCGGAATAGAATCAGGAAGAAGAGATAAATCAGGTTCTGGTCTGCGTTGAATTTCGATCATGGCTAGATTTCTGTTATGCATAGAAACACAAACTTGGATTTCCCCAAGTTTGTGTTTTTGAATAATTATTGTTGTAGGCGTTGTTCAAGTTGTTCAGGAGGCAAGTAACCTCCCACCATATCGCCCGAAGGTAAGAATATTGCTGGTGTACCACTAATACCTAACTGACGGCCAAGCTGATAATGGTCAGTGACCGTTTGTTTACATTGGGCGAGATTTTTACCTTGCGCGACTTCGGCTGGTTCACGGGTCACTTTTGCATTGTGCATCGCTGATGCTGGATCTTCTGCACACCAGATTTTCGCCATATTGTCAGCGACTTGTCCACTTGGTCCCTGACGAGGAAACGCCAAATAGCGCACGGTAATACCGCGCTTATTGTATTCCTTCATCTCTTGATGCAAGCGAACACAGTAACCGCAGGTGATATCGGTAAACACAGTCACAGCGTATTTTTCATTATCCGCTTTGTACTCGATCATACTGTCTCTGAACTGAGCAATTTTTTCAGCATTAATTGGTGCTTGGCGTTTTGCCATCACATCAACATAAGAGCCGTCTTCACTCAGCTCATAAAGTGTTCCGGCAATCAGGTATTTGGCGTCAGGAGACGCAAATAACACACCGCCTTCGGTATTGACTTCAACCAAGCCGTCAATAGATGAAGGAACAACATCAATCACAGGCATTCCCAGTTTTTCAAATTTGCTGATGAAAGCTTCTTTATCAATATCAGTCGCCGCAGAAGAGCCTACTGAAAAACCGGCTAAAGCGAATAATGGTAAGAGAGATAAAGTCAGTCGGCGGAATACGCTCATTAAAATCACCTTTAAGCCCTTGGATGGTGCTCACTATGTATTTGTTTAAGTCGCTCTGTTGCAACATGAGTATAAATTTGGGTCGTCGATAAGTCACTATGCCCCAAAAGCATCTGTACCACACGTAAATCCGCACCATGATTTAGCAAATGAGTCGCAAAAGCATGACGCAAAACGTGAGGAGAAAGCTTCTCAACATCAATACCAGCAATCACCGCATAATGTTTGATTCGATGCCAGAACGTTTGTCTGGTCATCTGCTGCGACCGTTTACTCGGGAAGACCACGTCTGAGGTTTGTTGACCTAATAATTCAGACCGGCCTTGATGGAAAAAAGTTTCAATCCACTCAATCGCGTTTTCTCCCATCGGAACCAAACGCTCTTTACCGCCTTTACCGATTACGCGCACAACCCCTTGGCGCAGGCTGATATTTTCTGTGGTCAGAGACACCAGTTCTG
The DNA here is from genome assembly GCF_054051265.1 of Vibrio sp. C8. Lineage (NCBI taxonomy): Bacteria > Pseudomonadati > Pseudomonadota > Gammaproteobacteria > Vibrionales > Vibrionaceae > Vibrio > Vibrio sp. C8. The sequence goes on along the minus strand of NZ_JBPAOE010000044.1, from coordinate 80,082 downwards.
TTACACGCAACCCAGTCGCATAAAGCAGCTCCAGCATTGCTTTATCTCGAAGTTCTACTGGGTCACTAAGATCTTGAGCATTGAGCAGAGCTTCGACCTGTTCTTCAGTCAAATCTTTTGGCAAGCGTTTAGGCAATTTGGGACTGACCATCAAAGCCGTTGGGTCATCACTGCGGATTTTTTCACGATGCAGATATTGAAAAAGACGGCGTATTGCAGAGAGCATTCGCGCACGCGAGGTCTGCTTGTAGTCTTGGTCAATTAACCATGTTTGGTACTCTTGCAGACCAGATAAACTGATGTAGTTCAAACGGTAGTTATTCTTATTCATCCAGCCCAAAAGCTTTGTTAAATCATTACGGTATGAAACTACCGTATTTTCTGACAAGCCTCTTTCCAGCCAAAGAGTATCTAAGAACTGCTCCATGATTCCTTGGTCAGGCAAAAATAATTCCGACACGTGTTCCTCTTTTTCTTATCATTATGCGAGATATCGACGATATGCCAAATAACCACTAAGGCTACGAGATATCGCATGGATATACCATAAAAATCGGGCATGCTCAGGATATTCGCTGCACTCTGGGTCATTTTATGTTTAGAATCTACCATCCCAGAGAAAGAAAGAACTAAATAACGTATGAAGATTGGTCTATTTTACGGCTCAACGACCTGCTATACCGAAATGGCCGCCGAAAAAATGCGCGCGATTATCGGTGATGAACTGCTCGACATTCACAATGTAAAAGAAACACCACTCAGCTTAATGAGTGACTATGATCTGCTAATATTAGGCATCTCGACGTGGGACTTTGGAGAGATCCAAGAGGACTGGAACGAATTATGGGATCAAATAGATGGCGTACCGCTAAACGGCAAGTCCGTCGCATTGTTCGGCTTAGGCGATCAAGAAGGTTATGGCGAATGGTATCTGGATGCGATGGGACTGCTACACGACGAGATCAAGAAGACGGGGGCTAACATCATCGGTTACTGGCCTGTTGAAGGCTATACCTTTGAAGCATCAAAGGCACTGACTGAAGATGGGACTCAGTTTGTCGGCTTAGCGTTGGATGAAGACTCTCAATACGAACTCAGCGATGAACGCATTGCCACTTGGATTGAACAAGTTCTGACAGAGTATCAAGAGTCTCTCTAAAATCACTCAAGTAAAGCGCGGTACTTTATCCAGTCAAAAACCAAACCTGGGTCTGTTTTACGCATCGGGGCAATGTATTGATGCCCCGTTATTCTTGGCACCGTGATTTGCGGATACGCAACCATCAACTCTTGGCTGAGCTTGGCTAGTGCCTGATATTGCTCCTCGGTATAAGCGACATAATCTGTACCTTCCAGCTCAATACCTATCGAATAATCATTACAATGCTCTCTGCCCGCAAAAGCAGACTGTCCTGCATGCCAGGCTCTGGCGGTAAATGGAACAAACTGCACCACTTCACCATCTCTTCGAATCAAGCAATGCGCAGACACCCCCATTTTATGGATCACTTTGAAAAATGGATGCTCATCCGGATTTAGTTTTCCGGTAAAAAACTGCTCAATATGATCACTGCCAAACTGGCCCGGTGGCAGGCTAATGTTATGCACCACCAGCAATGAGATATCGTTAACGTCGCTTCTCTCATCAAAATACGGTGACGGCACTTTGCGCGCAGTGTGATACCAACCTTGGTTATCAATCATAAGAAAGCCTTAATGCTCCAGATGAATAAAATTTAATTTAACTACTTATACTCAAACTAATTGGAGTTGCAGGTAGGCGGCAAGTAAGTGAATCCCCTGAGCATAGATAACTATGTGATTGGGGTGAACGAACGTAGCCAACACCGCTGCAGCTTCAAGTAGGAAGAGTATAACAACGAAATGCGAGATTAAGTGCTGAATTTAAATCTTACTCATCGTATTATGCCTGCCTCTGTTAATCCGGACTAAGATTTGCGATGAAAAATACTCACAATAGCCAAGAGCGCCTCGATTACCTAAAACAACAACTACCATTGGAAATTGCTCGCACCGTTGAAGCGACCCTAAAGGAAGATTTAGGTGGAACTCTCGACCCTGCGGCTGATCTGACAGCAAATCTTATCCCTGCGGATGTGCAAGGCACTGCCACCATTATCACGCGCGAACACGGCGTGTTCTGTGGTAAAGCTTGGGCGGATGAAGTCTTCAAACAACTGGGTGGTGAAGTCACCATTGATTGGCATTTAGAAGATGGGGACAAAGTCGAGCCAAACCAAACACTGTGTACGCTTTCAGGTCCTGCTCGAATCTTGCTTACAGGCGAGCGCAACGCAATGAACTTTATTCAGACACTCTCAGGTTGTGCAACGACAACCGCTGAATATGCGAAAGAGTTAGAAGGTACCAACTGCCGTTTACTGGATACGCGTAAAACTATTCCGGGTTTACGTAGTGCTCTGAAGTACGCAGTCGCTTGTGGTGGCGGTTATAACCATCGTATCGGTGTGTTTGATGCTTACCTAATTAAAGAAAACCATATCATCGCGAATGGCGGCATCACTCAAACGATTAAAACAGCGAAAGAACTTAATCCGGGTAAACCTGTTGAAGTTGAAACAGAGAGCCTAGAAGAACTGCGTGAAGCGATTGAAGCTGGTGCAGATATCATCATGCTCGACAACTTCACTATGGATATGATGCGTGAAGCGGTTGCGATTAATGCAGGCCGTGCGGCGTTAGAAAATTCAGGCAACGTCACCCTAGAAACACTGCGCGAATACGCGGACACAGGTGTTGATTACATTTCAGTGGGTGCGTTAACTAAGCACGTGAGAGCCATGGATCTCTCTATGCGTTTCAAATAAGCGCCGCAAATAATCATCAGCAAGTTTGAACCTAAATTTGTTTCAATTTTAAGACCCGCTTCGGCGGGTTTTTCGTTCCTTCTTGATACTCCAATCCAAACGAATGCGAAGCCGGTCGAAAGCTTTTGTTGAGGATATGAAAGTCGTTCAATAAATAAACCTCATCACTCGCGCAACTGAACTGCTGTCGTTCTCAATATCAAACCAAGCACATAATCTCTTGCTCCGAATAGCCCACACAAACGGAGAGAGGCAATGAAAACAAATCAGCTTAAAAAACAGAAAGGTTTTACCTTAATTGAATTGATGATTGTGGTTGGCATCATTGGTGTGCTTAGTGCAATCGCAGTTCCAGCCTACCAAAGCTATCTATTAAAAACTGAAGCGAACACAGCCGTCAGTATTCCTAGAACGCTATTAACCAATATCGACTTATTTATTCAAGAGAAAGGCGAATTTCCTTCAGATAGTAATTTTTCAGAAATTGGCGGTGCGAAAAACATGAGTGCTTTAGGCTCGCTCACACTTACCAAAACAGAAAAGACTAAAGGAACTCTTATTTTTAAAATCGAGAGTGATAGTGCACTCAAAGACAAAACCGTTACTTTTACTCGTAACGAGAATGGTTGGAAATGTACCCACACTACAGAACAAAAGTTAAAAGGCTGTGCTGGTCCTGCATCTGCCACTGCTAACCCTGCAACTTAATAACAACGAACTCTAATGATAACCAACCTAATCGCACTGTTGCGCCAAGCGGAGCTATTGAGCTTGGCGCATGAGCACAGCGTGGTGAATCATATTGAAGCTTCTGGCGCTAGTGTGCCAGAAGCTTTGGTCCAACTTGGAATAATAGAATCGTCCGATCTCGCGAACCATTTAAGTCAGCAGCTACGCATGCCTGTGACGGATCTTAGTGAGTTTGATTATGCTGATGTCTGCCAGCAACTTGGATTACGAGAACTAATCACTCGCTATAACGCCCTTCCTATACAAAACCAAAATAACCAACTGCTTCTGGCGGTATCAGATCCCACTCACCCGAGTGTAGAAGATGAGTTTCGCTTCACAACTGGCTTAAACGTTGAGCTGGTACTCGCTGATCATAAATCATTGCAAGCCGCTATTCGTCGCCTCTATGGCAAAACCATCAACGACGAAGCTAAGCAGAACAAAGAAATCAGCCAAGATGAATTGGCAAGCTTAGTTCAACTTTCTGATGATGAGCTGCAATCGATTGAGGATCTCAGTAAAGACGAATCACCGGTAAGCCGATTTATCAACCAAGTGTTGCTTGATGCTGTGCGCAAAGGGGCTTCCGATATTCACTTTGAACCCTATGAAGATGTATATCGTATTCGCCTGCGTTGTGACGGTATTTTAGTCGAAACTCACCGCCCTGCGAGCCATCTCAGCAGACGGCTTGCAGCGCGTATTAAAATACTTTCAAAGCTGGATATTGCCGAACGACGACTTCCACAGGACGGACGAATTAAACTTCGCTTAAATCGCGATACTGCGATTGATATGCGGGTTTCATCGCTACCAACTTTATGGGGAGAGAAGATTGTATTACGTCTGCTTGATAGCAGCGCTGCCAATCTCAACATCGACAAACTCGGCTATGACGAAGTGCAAAAGCAGCACTATTTAGATGCCCTTAAAAAGCCGCAAGGCATGATCTTGATGACAGGTCCAACAGGAAGCGGCAAAACCGTTTCTCTTTATACAGGGCTACGCATACTCAATACCTCCGAAATTAATATCTCCACCGCGGAAGATCCGATAGAAATCAACCTCTCTGGCGTTAATCAGGTGCAGGTACAACCTAAGATAGGTTTTGGCTTCTCTGATGCGCTACGTTCCTTTCTACGTCAAGACCCAGATGTGGTGATGGTGGGTGAGATTCGAGACCTCGAGACTGCGGAAATAGCGGTGAAAGCAGCTCAAACAGGACACTTAGTTTTATCAACACTCCATACCAACTCTGCCGCCGAAACCGTCATACGTTTAGCCAACATGGGTGTTGAACCCTTCAACCTCGCATCATCTCTGAGTTTAATCATCGCCCAGCGTTTAGCTCGTCGTTTATGCAGCCACTGCAAAATAGCCACTACGCCATCCGTCACCTTGCAAGCTCAGTTTAACTTGTCAGCGGACGAAACCATTTACCAAGCCAACCACTTAGGCTGTACCGAGTGCACCGGAGGATATTCAGGGCGCGTCGGAATCTACGAAGTGATGGCTTTCAATGAAGCTCTTGCTGAAGCCGTCATGAATAAGGCAAGTGTGGCGCAAATCGAAACCATCGCTAAAGCCAATGGCATGAGCACTTTGCTGGATTCAGGCGTACAGAAATTAAAGCAAGGTGTCACCAGTTTTGCCGAGTTACAACGTGTTTTGTATTTCTAATCATTAGTGAGTATTTATATGAAAAAGAACTCTAGCCCTCAACTCAGTAGCTTTCGTTGGAGCGGAATGAACAGCACAGGTAAAAAAGTGTCTGGTCAGCTTCTGGCGCTGACGGAAAGCGAAGTTCGTGACAAATTAAGTGAACAAAGTATTAAGGTCAAAAAACTCAAGAAAGGCAGTGCTCCACTTTTTACTCGTCTGTTTCACCGAGTTAAGGGAAACGACATCACTATACTCACTCGCCAACTTTCAACCATGCTGACAACGGGTGTTCCTATTGTTCAAGCACTGAAACTGGTTGGTGACAATCACCGTAAACCAGAAATGAAATCGATTCTGACGCAAATATCCAAAGGAGTTGAAGCCGGTACTCCCATTTCAAAAGCAATGCGTAACACCAGCAGTCACTTTGACTCCTTGTATGTTGACTTAATTCAGACGGGTGAACAGTCCGGAAACTTAGCCGAAGTTTTTGAACGTTTGGCCACGTACCGTGAAAAAAGCGAAGAACTAAAAGCAAAAGTAATCAAAGCATTGATTTACCCAGCGATGGTTGTGCTTGTTGCCCTTAGTGTCTCTTACTTGATGTTAACCATGGTGATACCTGAGTTTGAAGCCATGTTCAGTGGCTTTGGCGCTGAACTCCCTTGGTTTACGCAGCAGGTTTTAAAACTTTCGCACGGCGTTCAGGCTTATAGTTTGGTAACCCTTGTTGTTACTATTGCGTCTATTGTCGCCTTTCGTTCTGCAAGAAAAAAATCCTCGCTGTTTCGCCTGAAAACCAGCCGTCTAGGATTAAAATGTCCGGTTATCGGCAGCGTGTTAGCCAAAGCCGCTATCGCTAAATTCAGCCGCACACTAGCGACCAGTTTCAGCGCGGGTATTCCGATTCTCTCCAGTTTAAAAACGACCGCGAAAACCACTGGTAATGTCCACTTTGAATACGCCATTGATGAAGTTCATCGTGATACCGCATCGGGTATGCCAATGTATATCGCAATGAGAAATACGGAAGCTTTTCCTGAAATGGTTTTACAAATGGTAATGATTGGAGAGGAGTCAGGAAAACTCGACGACATGTTGAATAAAATTGCTTCGATCTACGAATTTGAGGTGGATAATACCGTCGATAATCTAGGGAAAATCCTCGAACCATTAATTATTGTGTTTCTTGGTGTGGTTGTCGGTGGGTTAGTAGTGTCTATGTACTTGCCAATCTTTAACTTAATGAGTGTGTTAGGGTAATATAACCATCACTAACGCATGAAACTGCTTAGTTTTTAAATCAACATACTCCCTTTTACTGCGGCAAATGAGCGAACAAATGGAAATTTTTGAATACTATCCTTGGCTTTTCGTAGCATCTGCCTCTCTACTCGGTTTAATTATCGGCAGCTTTCTAAATGTGGTTATTTATCGGTTACCGACAATGATGGAGCGAGAATGGCGTCAGGAATGTGCAGACTATTTTCCAGAATCCAATATTCAACCGCCAGAAGGTAAGCTTACACTTAGCACTCCACGATCAACTTGCCCGAATTGCCAAACACCATTGCGCATTATTGATAATGTACCCGTAATTAGTTGGCTGCTATTGCGTGGTAAATGCGCTCATTGCCAGGCTCCCATCAGTGCGCGTTATCCCTTGATTGAGCTGCTTACAGCAGCTATGAGTTTTCTTGTCGCACAACATTTTGGCTTTAGTTACTTCACTATTGCTCTGCTGTTTTTCAGCTATGTCCTTATCGCAGCAACTTTTATCGATTTAGACACTATGCTGCTACCGGATCAGTTAACACTACCTTTACTTTGGGCTGGATTATCACTGTCATTATTGGGTGTGAGTCCTGTTACGCTTCAAGATGCGGTGATAGGTGCTATCGCAGGTTACTTAGCTTTATGGTCTGTATATTGGCTATTTAAACTTGCTACTGGCAAAGAAGGCATGGGATACGGTGATTTCAAGCTACTCGCAGCGCTCGGAGCATGGTTGGGATGGCAACAGCTACCTTTGATTATTCTGCTTTCATCTCTTGTTGGGTTGGTGTTCGGTATTATTCAATTGCGATTAAAGAAACAAGGTATCGATAAAGCCTTCCCTTTTGGACCTTATATTGCCATTGCTGGATGGATAGCTCTGTTGTGGGGACACGAAATCATTGATAGCTACTACTCTTATTTATTGGGGTACTAAACTATGGCATTAGTGATTGGCTTAACCGGAGGCATCGCGAGCGGAAAGACCACTGTCGCCAATATGTTTCGAGACCAGTTTGGTATTGAAATCGTTGACGCTGACGTGATTGCTCGACGAGTGGTAGAAAAAGGCAGTATCGGCCTCGACGCCATACATCAGCATTTTGGTGATGAGATCTTAACGGTTGAGGGAGAACTCAATCGTGCCGAACTTCGAAAACGGATATTTGCCAATCAAGATGAAAAAACATGGGTCAATCAGTTACTCCACCCAATGATTCGTCAACAAATGGAGCAAGATCTGCAACGAGTTACATCGCCTTATGCGTTATTGGTCGTTCCATTACTCACGGAAAACAATCTACAGCATATGGCAGACAGAGTTTTAGTTGTTGATGTCGATGAAGAAACGCAAATTGAAAGGACAATGAGCCGAGACAAGGTGCCTATGGAACAGGCAAAATCGATCTTAGCTGCACAAGCCAGTCGTGAACAACGTTTAGCCATTGCCGACGATGTGATTAAAAATGACGCGAAAAACCAGAAACTTTTGCCTCAAATCACAGAATTACACAAAAAGTACCTAGCCATCAGCCGTAAAAATCTGTGAGAATAAGCCGAAAGGACGCAAGGCAAATCTGATGACGACACACAAGTTTGAACACCCTCTGAATGAAAAAACACGTATTTACTTACGAGTTGAAGCTTTGCTGCACCAGATGGAAAAAGCATCAGCCTTTGCTGACAGTATTCAGCACCAGTTATTTTTCCGTTCTCTATTCGATCTGCTCGAAATTTTTGAGCAGATACAATTAAAGAGTGAACTGGCAAAAGATATCGAAAAACAGCGCCTCACTTATCGCAGTTGGTTAAACGTGGACGGTGTAGATCAAGAGATGCTCTCAACACTGCTTGCTGAAGTAGATGAAGTACATCGCAATCTAATGAGCGCGGATCGTTTTGGTCAGTCACTCAAAGAAGATCGTTTCTTATCTGCCATCCGACAGCGTTTCAACCTACCCGGCGGATCATGTTGTTTTGACCTTCCTGCTTTGCATTATTGGCTTCATTTATCTCCAGAGAAAAAATATCAAGACGCCAATAAATGGATGAGTACCTTAAAACCACTGTTAGATGCATTAACTCTTTGGCTCAAACTGACTCGTGAAACAGGTAGCTTTAAACCTCGTGTAGCTCAATCAGGATTTTTCCAAAGCGATGCAGAAGACGCCAATATTTTACGTCTATCCATTCCGCTCGAATATGGTGTGTATCCAATGATCTCTGGGCATAAAAATCGTTTCGCGATTAAATTTATCGACTTTAAAACTGGGCAAGCCAGCTCTGAAGAGATACCCTTTGACCTTGCTGTGTGCTGCTGATTAAACGTTTCTTAGCAGCTGAACCATCATTAATAGGAAATCTAGATGTCGTCCCCAAAGCCTACTGTGGTGAAATGTCCCCAATGCAAGCAAGAAGTCGTATGGAATGAGCAAAGTCCTTACCGTCCTTTTTGTAGTAAAAAATGCCAAATGATTGATTTTGGTGAATGGGCTGATGAAGAAAATGCCATTGCTGGTGCGCCAGATATGTCTGACTCTGACGGATGGTCAGAAGAGTACAACTCTTAATCCGATATTGAATTTGAACCACAAAAAAGCCCCGATTCTTCGGGGCTTTTTACTTATACTCATCAGCGTTAGCGTTACTCTTCGGACTCTGAGCTAGCTTCTAAATTTGAAGTATCAATCTCGATCTCTGTTACACGCTGCAAGCCTCTTGGCAGAAGTCCACCACGACGACCTCGTTCACCTCGGAAGTTATCTAAATCACTCGGTTTTAGACCTAGCTTGCGCTTACCAGCATACAGAGTAACTGAAGCGCCACTCGGTAATGCAATCAGGTGAGACACTACTTCTTCTCGGGATTTAGCTTTAGCAGCAGGAATATTGATGATCTTATTGCCTTTACCTTTGCCTAACTGTGGCAAGTCTTTAATTGGGAATAACAGCATACGTCCCAAATTGGTAATGGTTAGGATCTCATCCGTTTCAAGGTTACTTACCGCTTGAGGTGCCATAATTTCTGAGTTATCAGGTAGATTCACCAGAGCTTTACCACTACGGTTTTTCGAAAGCAGATCGGTACCTTTACATACGAAACCATAACCAGCATCAGAGCCAACCAACCAAAGCTGATCTTCTTCACCCATAATAACCTGACGAATTGTCGTACCTTCAGCAACGTTCAATCGACCTGTAATCGGTTCACCCTGACCACGAGCCGATGGCAAGGTGTGTGATTCGAGCGAGTAACTGCGACCATCACTACCAAAGAACACGGCTTGCTGGTTACTCTTACCACTTGCTTGAGCTAAGTAAGCATCGCCTGATTTGTAGCTTAGGCTGTTACCATCAACGTCATGGCCTTTCGCATGACGAATCCAACCTTTTTCAGATAGCACGACAGTGATCAGTTCACTAGGCATTAAGTCACGTTCAGTCAACGCTTTCGCTTCTTCACGCTCTACTAATGGTGAGCGACGATCATCACCGTATTTTTCAGCATCCGCTTTGATCTCTTTTTTCAGCAAGGTATTCAGACGGCGTTCAGAACCTAGAAGATCTTCCAGTTTTTTACGCTCTTTCTCTAACTCATCTTGCTCACCGCGAATCTTCATCTCTTCCAGTTTCGCTAAATTACGAAGTCTGGTGTCTAAGATCGCATCAGCCTGAATGTCGGTGATACCAAAGCGAGCCATCAATACCGCTTTCGGATCGTCTTCAGTACGGATAATTTCGATCACTTCATCAAGGTTAAGGTATGCAACCAACAAACCTTCCAAGATGTGCAAACGAGCCATAACTTTATCAAGACGGAATTGAAGACGACGTCGAACACTAGTGCGACGGAATTCGATCCATTCATTAAGAATGTTAACTAGACCTTTCACCTGAGGACGGTTATCTAAACCAATCATATTCAGGTTTACACGGAAGCTTTTCTCTAAATCAGTAGAAGCGAACAGATGGCTCATCAGCAAATCGCAATCGACACGATTTGAACGCGGAACGATAACGATTCGAGTCGGGTTCTCATGATCCGATTCATCTCGTAGATCGTCAACCATAGGCAGTTTCTTCGCACGCATCTGGTTGGCAATTTGCTCGAGAAGTTTTGCACCTGATACCTGATGAGGCAGAGCCGAAATAACGATGTCAGAACCTTCTTTGTGCCAAATGGCACGAGCTTTAATACTGCCGCGACCAGTGCGATAGATTTTTTCCAACTCAGCTTGAGGAGAAATAATTTCCGCCTCGGTTGGATAATCCGGCCCTTTGACAAACTGCATCACATCTGACAATTCCGATTTCGGATTATCGATCAGATGGATAGTTGCTTCGGCAATTTCACGCACGTTGTGTGGCGGAATATCGGTCGCCATACCCACAGCAATACCAGTAACGCCGTTGAGTAGAATATGTGGCAGACGCGCTGGCAACATCTGTGGCTCTTTCATCGTGCCATCAAAGTTTGGTTGCCAATCCACGTTACCTTGGCCGAGTTCGCCTAATAGAACTTCAGCAAACTTAGACAGTTTAGCTTCTGTATAACGCATTGCCGCGAAAGATTTCGGATCATCAGGCGCACCCCAGTTACCTTGACCGTCCACCAGAGGGTATCGGTATGAAAAAGGTTGAGCCATTAATACCATTGCTTCGTAACACGCAGAGTCACCATGCGGGTGGTATTTACCCAACACGTCACCAACGGTACGTGCTGATTTTTTATATTTTGCCGCCGCTGAGAGCCCCAGCTCCGACATCGCATAAATAATGCGTCGTTGAACCGGCTTTAAACCATCACCAATGTATGGCAAGGCACGGTCCATGATTACGTACATCGAGTAGTTCAGGTAAGCATCTTCCGTAAACTTGCGCATCGGAAGTTGTTCAACACCCTCGAAGTTAATTTCAGTACTCATTCATTACACCTCAGCCAAATCGCCATTGCTTTGTAGCCAAGTACGACGGTCATCCGCACGTTTCTTGCCTAAAAGCATGTCCAACATCTCATCCGTTGCCGTTTCATCATCAATCGTGAGCTGAACTAAACGACGAGTGTTTGGATCCATGGTAGTTTCGCGCAATTGAAGTGGGTTCATCTCACCCAAACCTTTGAATCGCTGAACGTTAATTTTGGCTTTCTTCTGGCTTAGTCTTTCCAAAATGCCATCTTTCTCTGCATCATCTAGTGCATAGAACACTTCTTTACCACAGTCGATTCGGTAAAGCGGAGGCATAGCAACATAGATATGACCCGCTTTGGTAAGTGCTTGGAAGTGCTTGGTAAACAGAGCACAAAGCAGAGTTGCGATATGAAGACCATCCGAGTCCGCATCGGCAAGGATACAGATTTTGCCGTAACGCAATCCGCTTAAGTCATCACTGTCTGGGTCAATGCCCAGCGCAACCGAAATATCGTGTACTTCTTGAGACGCTAGCACCTGATCAGCAGACACTTCCCAAGTATTAAGAATTTTACCGCGCAGTGGCATAACCGCTTGGAATTCACGGTCACGAGCTTGCTTCGCACTACCGCCCGCAGAATCCCCTTCGACGAAGAAGATTTCAGTGCGGCTAAGATCTTGGACAGAACAGTCGGTGAGTTTGCCCGGTAATGCTGGCCCTGAAGCCACTTTCTTACGTACCACTTTCTTACTTGCACGCATACGGCTGTGAGCATTCGCAATACACACTTCTGCCAACTGTTCTGCCAGTTGCGGTTTTTCATTCAGCCACAGGCTAAACGAGTCTTTTACCACGCCAGAAACAAATGCGGCCGTTTGACGAGAAGAGAGACGCTCTTTGGTTTGTCCTGCAAATTGCGGATCTTGCATTTTTACCGAAAGAACATACGCACAACGGTCAAATACATCTTCACCCGTTAGCTTAACGCCACGTGGCAGCAAATTACGGAATTCACAGAACTCACGCATTGCTTCGAGTAACCCCTGACGTAAACCATTAACGTGAGTACCACCTTGCGCGGTCGGTATTAAGTTAACGTAACTCTCTGTGATTAACTCACCACCTTCAGGTAGCCAAATAAGCGCCCAAGTTGCCGCTTCAGTTTCAGCCTTAAATTCTCCAGTGAATGGTTCTTCAGGTAGAACTACCGAATCTTTAACACCTTCGACTAAATAGTCCTTTAAGCCATCTTCATACAGCCAGCGGTACTCTTTATCATTTACTTTATCGCTGAAAGTGATTTCTAAACCCGGACACAATACTGCTTTGGCACGCAAGTTATTAATTAAGCGTGACACCGAAAAGTTCGCGTAATCGAAATAAGAACTTTCAGGCCAGAAGTGAACGCTAGTACCACGATTACGACGACCACAGGTTCCAGTCACTGTAAGATCGGAGACTTTGTTGCCGTGTTCGAAAGCAATTTCGTAAATTTGACCATCGCGACGTACAGTAACTTCCACACGTTTAGAAAGTGCGTTTACGACCGAGATACCTACACCGTGCAGGCCACCTGAGAATTGATAGTTCTTGTTCGAAAATTTACCACCAGCGTGAAGCTTACAGAAGATAAGCTCGACACCAGAAATTTTTTCTTCTGGGTGGATATCGACAGGCATGCCTCGACCATCATCAATCACTTCTAATGATTGATCAGCGTGAAGGATTACCTGAACCTTTGTGGCATGTCCGGCCAACGCTTCATCGACGCTGTTGTCGATAACTTCTTGCCCAAGATGGTTCGGGCGCGTTGTATCCGTGTACATCCCAGGCCTGCGACGCACTGGTTCCAAGCCATTAAGGACTTCAATGGCTCCAGCATTATATTGTTCAGTCATAATATGTAATGCTTTTATCGATAAATAATTGGTAACTTTACATCTCGTTTATTAACGCTTTATTTTTATAACAATACGCTAAGAATTAACGTGTTTTTTAACACCTAAACGAGAAAAGTCTAAGGGGAACATAGTCTGGAAGAGAACGACTGATGTCAAGAGACATCAATCAGTGGCAAGCAAAATTATGACTCTAACCTCAATGAAAAGGCTATAAGTCTAAGAATTTGATGATTTGAGCAGGATAACGCTCAAAATCAATAAAACTGTGGTCGCCACCGACTTCCACCGTCTGTTTTGAATCTGCATACTTTTCCACAGCTTGACGATAATCGAGTACTTCATCTTCCGTTTGCTGCAGAAGCCAAAAATCTTGAGGCGATTGTAACTCTGGAATATCCAACTCTATGAGTTCTTGAATATGGGACTCATCCAAAACGTAACGTTCTTGGGTGTACGGGTTTTCTTGTTCACCAAGAAACTCAGCTAAAAGCTCATAAGGTTTCACCGCTGGATTGACTAATACCGCACGAAAGCCAAATTTTGCGTTTAACCAAGTGGAAAAGTAGCCACCTAATGAACTACCGACCAAGCCAATTTGGTAGTCATTTTTATACTGATTTACCACATCCAAAAGATGTTGTGCGGCCAGAGCAGGAAAACTCGGCAATTTGGGAACAACCACTTTGATGTCAGAACGATGCTTGTTGCAGTACTCACTCATGACCTGCGCCTTATGCGACAGAGGAGAACTGTTAAACCCATGAATATAAAGAAGTAAAGGTGGACGCTTTGACATATTAGTAACCGCTCGCATCAAAATCAGGTTGAAACACGCCATTTGCCAAGCGTTTTACTGCTGACTTCACTGTGCCATCGGAACACAACTCCAGTTCGCGCCAACCTGGTGAGGTTTTATCTAGTGCAAAATCATTGGAGTTAGGCTTGAACTGCACACAGGTCGAAGGTGTCGCCATGACTCTCACGCCCATATGTTCTTTGTCCATATTCTGGTGTACATGACCGCACAAGACCGCTTTCACATTGGAATGACGCTTTACCACATCCCAAAATGATTCGCTGTCTTTTAACGTGTGTTGATCAAGCCAAGCACTGCCTACCAGCAGAGGATGATGATGCAAAAGCACTAAAGTGAATCTATTCGAATACTGAGTCAACTTCTCATCCAACAGAGCCAACTGATGATCACTTAAACGGCCGTGAGGAACGCCAACAACCTGCGAATCTAGCAATACCATTTGCCAGTGCTCGCCAAGCAATACATGCTCCTCAGTGCGAATCTGTGGGGAAGGTAACACTGCACCCATGTTCGGTTTGTAGTCGTGATTGCCAGGTAGCCAAAAGCAGTCTTTCTCCAGCATTTGAATGCTCTCTGAAAAACGTTGATAAGATTCAGCACTATGATCTTGAGAAATATCACCCGTTGCGAGAACGGCATCATACTGAACTTGCTGAGTACAGATCTCTTTCACCACGGCGCGAAAGCTGTCAGCGGTATTTACACTAAGCAAACAACCGTCATCTGGCGCGAATAAGTGAGTATCCGTTATCTGTACAAGCTTTATGCTATCTGGGTTGTCTATACTGGGCGACACGTTCAAACTCGATAAACCTAACTATTATGGATGACTAAAATTAATCGGCTGACGGCTAATACCATGCTTCAAACAGAAGGTAAGCCAATCACCTAAAAAGCGATTAATTTGTGCCTTTTCGTCTTTTTGTACCATTTTCTCATTTGGATAATCATGGCGCGCTTTTATCCTGCTGAGATGATCGCTCGTGTGCACTTCTGCTACACGAGCATCGTGGTACAGCCTGACAGACATGGTTGGCAATGGAAACACTGAAATATCATCACTTTGACAAATCTCCACCAAAGTTGTGTACTTTGTGACTTCTAGCACTTGAAGTTGGTAAGTCATCTGAGCGGCTTGGTAGCAACGTAAATCATCGACACTTGGTTGCGTCGGCAACAAAGCGTTTAGCTTGGCGTAGTTTGTTTCATAAACCCGCATCAGTTCTTTTAGATCTACGTGATATGGTTTTTTCACCATTACTTCTGCCATTGAGTTCTCAAATTCTCGTAATTCAGTTCCAACCATTGTAGTGCAATGATTGATGCACCATTTTCAATAACGCCATCTTTTACCAACTGGTAAGCCTGTTCACGGCTCATCACATGTACTTTAATATCCTCTCCTTCACAGTCTAAACCATGAATACCTTTCGCTTGAGAGGAATCAACTTCTCCGACGTAAACATCTAATTTTTCAGAACATCCGCCAGCCGAAGGATAATATGAAGTTACAGATTCAATTCGGCCGATGTCTACACCCGCTTCTTCTACTGCTTCTCTACGAACAACTTCAACTGCGCTTTCATCACGGTCGATGATGCCAGCTACTATTTCCAGTTGCCAAGGCCGTTGTTGTTCAAGTGTTCCAACTCGAATTTGTTCAATGATAACGACTTGATCTCGAACTGCATCATAAGGCAACAAGGCTGCCGCATGCCCTCGTTCGAAAAGTTCACGTTCAATAGGTTCACTCCATCCGCCTTGAAAAAGCTTATGTTTGAAGCGATATTTCACCATTCGGAAAAAACCTTGAAATAGTGTCTCTTTTGAGACGATTTCAAGGTCTTGTGACGAAAACTGACCTAATGGTTTATCGTTTTTTGACATTCGAGAGCTCCCTACATGAATAATAAAGAACGGCTAAACAACGTAGTTTACTCGTGGTAACTGGTGACTTCCAAGGACATTGCTCAACTTTTTATACAAAATTTATATATATTTTTAAGTAAAGAAAAATTTATATTGCACACATGGATAGTTAAGTGTAAAAAAGTGCAAAGTTTCGAGTAAATTACGACCAAAATGGGGTAAACTCTTGAAACGCCCACCCTAACTTCATAATAGGCAGGAATAGGACCAATGAAAAAACTGCTTCCAGTATTTATTAGCGTAGCTCTTGGCAGCTTCAGTGCTGCAGTATCGGCTGACGATCTTGCTCAAATTTACGATCAAGCAAAAGAAAATGACCCTCAATTACTGAGCGCAGCGGCACAACGTGACGCGGCATTTGAAGCAGTAACTTCAAGTCGTAGTAGCTTACTACCACAGATCAACTTAACGGCGGGTTACAACGTTACTAGCAGTGACGAACCAAAAGATAGTGAATTGCTATCTGCAGGAATTTCCTTTTCTCAAGAACTTTACAATCGTTCAAGCTGGGTTTCATTAGATACTGCAGAGAAACAAGCTCGCCAAGCAGATGCACAATACGCGGTGGTTCAACAGTCATTAATCCTGCGTGTCGCTCAGGCTTATTTCTCAGTGCTCAGTGCTCAAGATAACCTAGAGTTTGTCCGCGCAGAAAAAGCAGCGGTTGGTCGCCAGTTAGAACAAACTAAGCAACGCTTTGAAGTCGGTCTTTCTGCAATTACTGACGTACATGATGCTCAAGCACAATACGACAGCGTTTTGGCAGATGAAGTGTTAGCTGAAAATACTCTGGTTAACAGCTATGAGTCACTGCGTGAAATCACTGGTCAAGATCACAAAGATCTAAGCATTCTCGATACTAATCGTTTCTCTGCTAGCCCGTCAGCAACTTCAATGGATGCACTGGTTGAAGAAGCTCAACAAAAGAACTTGTCTCTTTTGTCATCTCGCATTGCGCAAGATGTAGCGAAAGACAATATCTCTTTAGCGAGTTCAGGCCACCTACCATCATTAACTCTTGATGGTGGATACAGCTATGGCAAGCAAATGGATAGTAGCGGCAATGGTTATAATTTTGACGGTCACGATTACAACGATTTAAACATCGGCGTGAACTTATCTGTGCCTCTATACACAGGTGGTAACGTGACTTCGCAAACCAAACAAGCAGAATTTTCGTACGTTGCTGCAAGCCAAGATTTAGAAGCGTCTTACCGCAGTGTGATTAAAGCTGTTCGTGCAAACAACAACAACATCAACGCTTCAATCGGTGCGTTGCGTGCTTACGAACAGTCGGTAATTTCAGCTAAATCAGCGCTAGAAGCAACTGAAGCTGGTTTTGATGTTGGTACTCGTACAATCGTAGACGTACTTGATTCAACTCGTAGCCTGTACAACGCAAACAAAAACCTATCATCAGCTCGTTACAACTACATTCTTAGTGTGTTGCAACTTCGCCAAGCTGTAGGTTCTCTATCTGAACAAGATATCCTTGATATCAACAGCGGCCTAAAAGCAGCGAAATCAGCAAAGACTAAATCTTAAGATTGGTTTTTACGGACATAAAAAACGCCAGCATGCTGGCGTTTTTTCTTTCTCGACATATCTATACGCGACAAAGGCTATTAACCTCTGCCACCTTTAATCGCTTCGATAATTTCTGTTGTTGAACAGCCATCTTCAAAGTTCAGTACTTTAACCTGACCACCAGCCGCGATCACTTCTTTACCACCAGCAATATCTTCTGGTTTGTAATCACCACCTTTTACTAATAAATCAGGCAGCACTTCAGCGATCAAACGTTGTGGTGTATCTTCACCAAACGGTACAACCCAGTCAACAGCGCCTAGCGCTGCCAATACAGCCATACGACGATCTGTCGGGTTCACTGGACGACCTGGTCCTTTCAAACGTTTTACAGATTCATCCGTATTGACGGCAACAATCAGGCGATCGCCAAGCTCACCAGCATGATTCAGATAAGAAACATGACCTGCATGAAGAATATCGAAACAACCATTGGTCATCACAACTTTTTCGCCACGAGCTTGCGCTTTACGTACAGCTTCAATCAGTGCTTGTTCACCAATCACGCCGTAGTCAGTATCTTTACTGCCATGAACAGCTTCAGCCAGTTCAATTGTCGATACTGTAGAAGTGCCGAGCTTACCGACTACCACGCCTGCTGCTGCATTTGCTAGCGCACACGCTTCATCTAAAGGTTTACCCGCCGCAACCGAAGAAGCCAATACCGAAATCACAGTATCGCCTGCACCCGTTACGTCATACACTTCTTTTGCTTGAGTCGGCAAATGGAAAGGATCCATACCACGACGCAGTAGTGTCATACCATGTTCACTACGAGTCACCAGCAGAGCATCAAGGTCGAACTCGTCAATCAGACGTAAACCTTTTTCAACTAAGTCTTGATCAGATTTCACTTTGCCCACTACGTGTTCAAACTCAGAAAGGTTTGGAGTTAATAGCGTTGCACCACGGTAACGTTCAAAATCTGCGCCTTTAGGATCAATAAACACAGGTACATTCGCTGCTCGTGCTTTTTGAATGAACTGCTGTACATGTTCAAGCGCACCTTTCGCGTAATCCGATAAGATCACCGCTTGCACATTTGGCAATGCTGATTCCATACGCGATAGGATCAATTCTGGATCGGTGTTTTCAAACTTATCTTCAAAATCTAAACGGATAAGTTGCTGGCCACGGCTCAGTACGCGCAGTTTTGTGATTGTTGGATAGTCTGGTAACGCCACAAAATCACATGTCACTTTCAGTGAAGTTAACTTCTCACTCAGCACTTGAGCTGGCTCATCAATCCCTGTCAAACCAACAAGATGCGCATGACCACCTAATGAAGCGATGTTCATTGCTACGTTGGCAGCACCACCAGGACGCTCTTCATTCTTCTCTACTTTTACTACCGGCACTGGGGCTTCTGGCGAAATACGGCCAGTAGGGCCATGCCAGTATCTATCAAGCATGACATCGCCAATAATTAATACCCCTGCATCACTGTAGTCAGGTAGGATTGGTTTCATTATGGATCTCCAATAACTGTTTCTGGGCGAAGTTTATCACAGCCCTATGAGCGGCTAAAGTTATCTAATATCAGAACTCTGTTATTAACCTAGCCACTGATTCCAAACATGTTTTACAATTTCACGCTCGTGGACAAATTTGCTTTCATCCACATCAGCGTCTTGATTCACTAAATTGCGGTGATGGATTTGATCTCGCATCGCCGTATAAGCATGCGTTAATGCCATAGCTTGTTCTTCATCCAGCACACCCTGAATCAACAATGACTCAAAGATACGCACGTTATCAGACCATCGGGTCAACTTAGGCTGTTGATGACTAAAACGTAAGACCAAGTACTGAGCCAAAAATTCAATGTCCGTAATACCGCCTTCATCTTGTTTTATCATGAAACGGCCGGGCTTTTTACCGCCGAGGTGGTCGCGCATTTTTATACGCATATCAACCACTTCCTGCTTGAGTTTTGCTTCTTCCCTAGGCATAGACAAAATGTCATGTCGAATCTTGTCAAACGCTTGCTGCAAAGGAGCATCACCATAAATCATGCGAGCTCTCACTAGCGCCTGATGTTCCCAAGTCCACGCATCATTGCGCTGGTACTCTTCAAATGCTTCTGTTGGACTAACAAGCAACCCAGAAGCGCCAGACGGTCTTAAACGTGTGTCGACTTCATATAGTATTCCAGAAGCAGTACGCACAGAGAATATATGAACGATACGTTGAGCTAAACGCAGATAAAACTGACGACCATCTATCTCTTTAACACCATCAGTGTAGGCATTAACTGGGCAGTCGTGCATGAAAACAATGTCGAGATCAGAGTTATAACCAAGTTCCCAACCGCCGACTTTGCCATAACCAATAACCGCAAAGCCCTTTCCTTCACGATCTTTTAAGTGGGTAGGCTCACCGTATTTGGCTGTCACCTGCAACCAGGCTTGATTCACCACAGATTCAACAATCGCTTCAGCAAGATAAGTTAAATGATCACTCACTTTCATCACTGGCAAAACATCTGCGATATCAGCAGCAGCAATCTTCAAAATACATATTTGCTTAAATTGACGCAGCGCTTCCATCTGCTGTTCCATATCATCTTCTGGAATACGTGCGAGAAAATCTCTCAGCTCCGTTTTGTAACTTTCCAAAGGAATCGGATTGTAGAGATGCTGTGGATCAATCAATTCATCAAGAAGAATCGGGTAACGCGCAAGTTGTTCAGAGATCATCGAACTCGCGGTACACAAACGCACCAACTGCACTAGCGCTGCCGGGTGTTCATCAAGCAGTTCTAAGTAAGTAGTACGAGTAGCAATACTGTGAAGCAAAGATAGCACTCTTGATAAACCAAACTTTGCCTCAGGGTGATTGAAAATTGCTTGATACACTTTTGGCATCAAACGGTTGAGCACTTCTCTTCCGCGAGGACCGATAGTTCGTTTTGCTAAGTCCTCTTTGAAGCCGATGATGGTACCAACGATTTCGGCTCCATCTTGCATAGCGAGTTCATTCTCAACAATGCTTTCTATTAACTCGCGGTTATGGCTCATGTCCCACAATTCGTGGAAGTGGGCAGCAAGCGTATTTTCATCTTGCTCGTCCTCTTCACCAATCAGAGCAGCAAACACAGCATGCACATTCGCCATCTGATGTTTGACTTGAGCATTAAGTAATTCCCAAGATTCAAAACCCATAGCAAAAGCCAGTCTCAACTGGTCCTCCGCTTTATCAGGTAGGGTTTGAGTTTGTTTATCTGCTAATGCTTGAAGAAGATTTTCAAGACGACGCAAGAAGTAATACGCTTCGGTTAACTGTTCAACTTCCTTTTTTTCCAACAATTGCAGCTCATCAATGGCTTGCAATGTTTCAAGCAATCCGCGATGACGCAGACTCGGCTCTCTTCCACCTCGAATCAGTTGAAATACTTGGGCAATGAACTCGATCTCCCGAATACCACCCGCGCCTAATTTGATGTTGTTGCTTAATCCACGGCGGCGAACTTCACTGCTGATCATCGACTTCATTCGACGCAGTGATTGAATCGCGCTGAAATCGATATAACGGCGAAATACAAACGGACGCAGCATTTGGCGCAATTCTTGGTACTGAGAATACATCTCACGCCCCATAACGCGCGCTTTAACCATTGCATAACGTTCCCAGTCTCTTCCCTGCTCTTGATAGTAATCTTCAAGCGCAGCATAACTCATCACCAACGGGCCACTTTCACCAAATGGACGCAATCTCATATCTACCCGATAGCAAAAGCCGTCAAAGGTCTGCTGATCGAGCATCTTGATAATTCGTTGGCCTAAGCGAGTAAAAAACTGGGCATTAGCAATGCTGCGTCGCTGTCCTTGTGTCTCGCCATTTTCTGGATAAGTGAAAATTAAATCGATATCGGAGGAGAAATTGAGCTCGCCGCCACCGAGTTTACCCATACCCATGATCAACATCGGCTGATGCTCTCCTTGAGCGTTACAAGGAGTTCCCCACTCTTGGCAGCAGGCTTTGTATTGCCATTGGTATGTTTCGAATATCAGAGCTTCCGCCAATTGCGATAAATGCTCTAGGCTCTCATTCAATGTCCAGGTACTTAAAAAATCACGCCAAGCGATATAAACCATCTCTTGATTGCGGAACTGACGCAAAATGCGCAAACCACTGGTTTCATCTTCGCAGACGGAAAGCTGGGCAAAGAGACGCTCCCGATACAAATCACAACGAGAATCTTCGCTGAGTATCTCGGGCAGCGCACAGCATAACGCTTCATCACGCATCAAGGTTTCATGGACAAACTTGCTCAGCCCGATAATGGTTTTTAGCTGAGCTTGGAGAGCGCTATTCCATTGAGCAATCACTGGCTGCTGTTCTAGCAAATGGCAGTACTGTTGACTCGCATAATCTTCAAGAAGAGATGGCAATGGCATGATATGTCCTTGTTGATGCTGGTAGCCCGAAGAAAGATGATGTAACTATACCCAAACTCATTGAAGGGTATATCAAAATTAGTGTAATAAAAAACGCCCACAATCGAATTGTGGGCGCTTATGCATGACTTATCGATGTCAGAAGGAATTAAACTTTAAATTCAGTGATTTTGCTGTCCAATACTTGGGCATTTCCTTGCATGATTTCTGAGGTTTCAAGCAACTCAGTTACGACCGTAACCGAAGCTTCCACCAGCTCTCTCACATTGGTTAAGTTCTGGTTCATCTCTTCTGCAACACTACTTTGTTGGCCCGCAGCCGTTGCAATTTGGAAGTTCATATCGTTAATTTGCTGAACTTGAGCCACAATACCATCAAGCTCAGTTCCTGCATTAGTCACTAGTTCAACACCTTCAGCAACTTCAACCACACTCTTTTCCATCAGCTCTACCGCTGAGTTCGCACTGCTTTGAAGTTGAGAAATCATATCTTGAATTTCTACCGTTGCAGTTTGAGTGCGCTGCGCAAGATTACGAACTTCATCTGCAACAACCGCAAAACCACGGCCAGCTTCACCAGCACGAGCCGCTTCAATAGCCGCGTTAAGTGCCAATAGGTTTGTTTGTTCAGAGATGCTTTGGATAGTACCAACAACACTACTGATTGATTCAACACGCTCTTCAACTTGGTTTACAGCCTGAGCAGATTTAGAGATGTCTTTCGAAAGCTCACTCATTTTGCCGACCGTACTTTTCACAAATCGTTGGCCTGTCTGAGCTTGTTTAGATGCATCTTCGGTTAAGGAAGACGCGCTTTGCGCATGCCCTGCTACTGTTTGCACCGTTGAAGACATTTCGCTCATAGCAGTTGCTAGCTGGTCGATTTCATTGAACTCTTCTTGAGCTGACTCTTTGGTTTCAGACATGCTGAGCGTCATAATTTCAGTCATAGCCGTAAGCTCTTGGGAAGCATCGACCTGAGCAACAATCAATTCTTTTAATTGAAGACGTGTTTTTTCCAGCTCTTTCGCCAGTTCGCCGTATTCATCTTTACAATCCATCTCGATAGCCGCAGATAAGTCACGACGCGCCATCTGTTTGATTGAGTCACTAAGATAATGAGTTTGACGCAGCATGATACGCGCTGCAAAAAGAAGCAATACGACAAATACAGCTATCATCAAACCTGTTTGCCAAACTACTTGCACGATGTAGTCGTCGTAATGTTTCTGTGCGACTTCGACATTTTGGGTTGCCGCCAAAAGTGCATTATAAAAGGTATGAGCATCCCAAAGTTGCTTACCGATGATCAGGAAAGTACTGAACACCATCAGCATTACCATCTTAGGAACAAGGCGAACATTTGTTATTACTCGTTCCCATGGCTTAAATGCCATTGTTGTCATTGTCATGCCTCCACAATGTCTTATATATTGAAAATCGCTTATTTATCACTACTACAGTGAAAAAATCTTCACGCACGTTGAATTATTTCGAGCCTCGTATGAAAAAAGATAGTATCAAAGATGAAACGAAACCTATGGGATTGTTATCACTCATTTTGTCTTTCTTAGCTCTATTTGTGATCTCAGGCTTACTATTTTTTCCAATAGAGCCAGAAATGCGCCATTTGTTTATCGGCCTAGACTTCCTTATATGTAGTATTTTCATCCTACAACTTTGCGTAGATTTGATCCGGTCTACAGATCGAATGCAATTTATGAAACGGCACTGGATAGATTTCGTTGCGAGTATCCCGATGATCGAGCCTCTGCGCTACGCACGTATTTTCCACATCCTAAGAATTATTTTAGTCATTCGTTCAGGAAGAGTTATCGCTAAACAACTACTTTCAAACCGCAGAGAAACCACCATTGCGTCGATCTTATTACTGTTGGTTTTGATGATGACGTTGGGTTCAAGCTTGATGTTGTTTTTCGAAACCAAAGATCCTCATGCGAATATTCAATCCGGTGGAGATGCTTTGTGGTGGGCATTAGTGACCATTTCAACCGTAGGTTATGGTGATCATTATCCAGTCACTACGGCAGGACGTTTGATTGCGACCGCTATGATTCTGTGCGGCGTGGGGATCTTCGGTATGATTTCAGGTTTGATCACGTCACTGCTCACATCTCCCGACAAAAAGCAGCTGTTACATGCACAAAGAGAGCAGCAGATGCTGCAACAGATAGTTGTACAGCAAAACGAAATTTTGCGCCGGATAGGAGAGCTGGAAAACAAACCTGATCATCCGCAACAAAGTAAACCAGTGGAATAGAAAACAAAAAGGGATACTAACAAGTATCCCTGATTCAAAAAGCTCAATGTCTTAATTAGTCACGCCAGTAAGGATGAGCTTCTACACCTATAATTCGAGTCTGCTCCATGGCATGTAAAATCGAATTCTCTTGGCGGATCAACCAGCGTTGTAGCTGCTCTTTTTCCTCACCTTCGAGCTTCTCAACAAACGGTTCCAACGTTCTTAAGGTTAACAAATCGTCGATACCGTGCAACAGATCCGCCCAAGGCATGCGGAAAGAGTTACGTTCTTCTGAATCGTACAAACTTGCGAAACCAATTCCGGTATAAAGATTTCGCATCAAACGATACTGCTGATCAATATACTCTTGGCTGCTCAAATGATGCTCTGGCGGGAACGACTCGATCAATTCAGCCCAAGTTCGATCCAGCTGCTTGGCAGAGAATCGAAGGATGTTGGTCGCCATTTTTTCACGCGCTTTTTCATCGAGAAACGGCTGCCATCCGCGAGTCAGGATCCAGCGGCTTAAATCAAGCAACAAACCGGTATAACGAGCAGAGTTGAGCAAACGTAGGTTTTCTTCCCGTTGAGGTAAGTTATCTTGCTGCTCTTTCAGTTCAGCAATTAAAAACTTACGCGCATCCAATTTACGCAGTGCATAACCTTTATCTTCAAGAAGATCATCAAGATAATCGTAAGACTTTAACCAGCTCAACTCTTCTTCCAACCACTTCAGCTCCTGGCGCAAAATCGCACTTGCTCGACGAGGAACAACGCCGCCGTAGATGCTTAGAATCTGGCGAATAAATCGAATGCTGTTGCTGATTTCATGCAATGCAGGGATTGAATCACGCTCTGTATAGATTTGCTCATGGTAGTGCCAATGAGACAGCGCATGTTCCAGCGAGTTAATCAAACAATACTCAACCGTGTCTTGACTGCTGGTATTCACTAAACTTAGAGGCTTAACTTCATCGCCTTGATAATCGGCGGCCAGACGATAACCTCTTGCTGCTTTACTCAGGTTGCCTAGGCGCATTCCACCGTTATCGCAGAACTGACGAGCTAAGGTAAACAGCGCATCGGTTTGCCCAGATTTCAGTTCTAACTCCACTTCGCAAATTGGATACTCTTTATCACCCGCAACCACTAAACCTTGGTCAAAAGCGACTTCAACCTGACTACCGTCCGGCATGCCAATTAACCATTGTTCACGAGTAAAATTAGTAGAGAAGAGCGCGCTAAGCTCAGATTGCAGAACATCAACTTCTTTGCCTTGAGGCCAAATGTCAGCAGGGTGAAGCGAGAGTTCAGGTTCGTTGCTCTGATGTTCAGCGTTGAATTCCGGTCTTTGATGTAAACCAGCAACGACGCGTCCTGCAGTCTTTACCGTTTGAACATACACATCATCAAAACGTCGGATTCGTAGCCCTATATCATGTTGACGTAACCAGTTATCAGGAGTATCAAAATACGTATTACCTAGCTCTCGACAACTGTGCTGAAGTACTTTTGTATCAGAAATCTTTTGACATAAAATTTCTGAAAAATCTGGTGACACAAAAAACTTCAGTTCTATCTCGGTTTCCATATATAACCCTTTCAAAGCAGATACCGAAAGGATATTGCCTAAAACGCGGCTGAGCAAGAGTGAAATATAGACCGTTTGATGATCTAAAACAGTTTTCATGACACTGTTAATGGGTTAACATGCGCGCCTTTATAGCCATCGCTCAACATTTAGCCATACAATGGTGTATGTTTTTTTAAGGTTATAGTTATTAGGTTGAATGACCATGCCAGTAAATACAATTATGGGGTTATTTGCAAAGTCCCCTATAAAGCCTTTGCAACGACACGTAGTGTGTGTGAATGAATGCTGTTCTTATCTAGTGCCTTTCTTTGAGGTTTGTGCTACTGGAGACTGGGAAAAAGCATCTGAAATCCGCGCACAGATTTCTCATTTAGAGAAAGAAGCTGACGTGTTAAAGCGCGAAATTCGCCTTAAACTTCCTCGTGGTTTGTTTATGCCTGTAGACCGTACAGACATGCTCGAACTTCTCACACAGCAAGATAAACTTGCCAACCTAGCAAAGGACATTTCTGGTCGTGTTGTTGGTCGCGAGCTTATTATTCCTGAACCTCTCCAAGCTGACTTTATTATCTATGTGAAACGTTGCTTAGATGCAGCGGCTCAAGCACAGAAAGTTATCAACGAGCTAGACGAATTGTTAGAGACTGGCTTCAAAGGCCGTGAAGTAACACTCGTTGCTGAAATGATTAATCAATTGGATGAAATCGAAGACGATACTGATGTTATTCAGATACGTCTGCGTCAAAAGCTAAGAACCCTAGAATCTTCGCTTAATCCGATTGACGTTATGTTCTTATACAAGATTTTTGAATGGGTTGGCGGTATCGCTGATCAGGCGCAGCGCGTTGGTGCTCGTCTAGAAGTGATGCTTTCTCGCTCATAAATTTAAAGTTAACCAAATAACTAAGAGCTATTTTATAAAACTGAACTAAGCGTTAATTTTTTATCGCCAACGGTTTAAATTCGTGCCTAAAACACGAAAAAATAGTTCCGCTTGTTATAAACAACTAGGTATAAAGATGGATATCCTTGCTAACTACGGCACTGTCCTGA
The DNA here is from genome assembly GCF_054051265.1 of Vibrio sp. C8. NCBI lineage: Bacteria > Pseudomonadati > Pseudomonadota > Gammaproteobacteria > Vibrionales > Vibrionaceae > Vibrio > Vibrio sp. C8. The sequence goes on along the minus strand of NZ_JBPAOE010000044.1, from coordinate 53,111 downwards.
TTATTGTTGCTGCCATTTTCGGTTTCTTAATGGCTATCGGTATTGGTGCGAACGACGTTGCGAACGCAATGGGAACATCAGTTGGTTCTAAAGCTCTAACCGTTAAACAAGCGATTCTTATCGCGATGGTGTTCGAATTCGCAGGTGCTTACTTAGCCGGTGGTGAAGTAACTGACACAATCCGCAAAGGCGTGATTGATACATCACTATTTGCTGAACATCCTGACGTTCTTATTTATGGCATGATGTCAGCTCTACTAGCAGCAGGTACTTGGTTACTGCTTGCTTCGTATATGGGCTGGCCAGTCTCAACTACTCACTCAATTATCGGTGCGATCATTGGTTTTGCATGTGTATCTTTCGGTACTGAAGCGGTGGATTGGGGCTCGGTAAAAGGTATCGTTGGTAGCTGGATTGTTACCCCTCTAATCTCCGGTATCTTTGCATATTTCATATTCATCAGTGCACAACGACTGATTTTCGATACAGAAAAGCCGCTTCTCAATGCTAAGCGCTTTGTTCCTGTGTACATGTTCATCACAACGATGGTGATTGCACTTGTAACCATCAAGAAAGGTCTTAAGCACGTTGGCTTACACCTTTCAAACACAGAAGCTTGGTTATGGTCTGCTGGCGTTTCTGCGCTAGTAATGGTTGGTGGCTATCTTTACATTCAGAAGAAATTTGCTAACCGTGAAGACGACCATAGTTTTTCTGGTGTAGAAAGTATCTTCAGTGTTTTGATGGTAATTACCGCTTGTGCCATGGCATTCGCTCACGGTTCAAACGACGTTGCAAACGCGATTGGCCCGCTGTCTGCAGTTGTGTCTACTATCGAACACATGGGCGAAATCACAGCGAAAAGCTCTATTGCTTGGTGGATTCTACCTCTCGGTGGTTTCGGTATCGTTGTTGGTCTAGCAACCATGGGTCACAAAGTGATGGCAACGGTTGGTACAGGTATTACAGAGCTAACGCCTAGCCGTGGCTTCGCAGCTCAGCTTGCTACCGCATCTACAGTAGTATTGGCGTCAGGTACTGGTCTACCGATTTCAACCACTCAGACACTTGTTGGTGCGGTTCTGGGTGTAGGTTTTGCGCGTGGTATCGCAGCATTGAACCTAGGAGTTGTACGTAACATCGTTGCTTCTTGGATTGTAACGCTTCCAGCTGGTGCTTTATTGGCTGTTGTGTTCTTCTATGCTATTCAAGGCGTTTTCTCTTAATTAATTAAGTCAATGCTTTGTTAAGGCGATGTCATTATTGACTCAAACGCACATAAAGGGAGGCTTTGCCTCCCTTCTTTGTTGCACGCGAATAAGAAACTTTTTACTATTTGCCACATGAGTGTAAAGCTACAATTTATAACTAAGGGATTTACCGTGAAAAAACTTATCTGCATGGTGTTATTTTCCATGTTAGCAAGCCCAGCGTTTGCACAAGACCGTTACATCGCCGATAAGCTGTTTACTTATATGCATTCTGGTCCAAGCAACCAATATCGTATTATCGGCAGCATTGACGCAGGTGAGAAAGTTCAGCTAGTTTCAACCAACAAAGAAAGCGACTACAGCGAAATTGTAGACTCTCGCGGCAGAAAAGGTTGGGTGGAAAGCCGTTTTGTGACTCGTGAAATAAGTATGGCAGTGCGTTTACCACAACTTGAAAAAGAGTTATCTCAGGTTAAATCGCAATTAGCGAATGCGCGTCAAAGTGCCGATTCCGAAAAAGCAGGTTTGGTTGAGTCTTTGGAAGTTCGCAACCAACAAATAGCGCAACTCGAACAAAATTACGGTGAAATCAGTAAGCAGCTAACAGCGTCTCAAACTGAGATTCGTGAATTGCGTGCGAAATTGGATACACAGAAAGAAGACTTACTACTGAAATACTTCACTTATGGTGGTGGTGTTGCTGGTATCGGTTTACTACTGGGTCTTATCCTTCCGCACATTATTCCACGACGTAAGCGCAATCCTGCTGGTTGGGCATAAACGTTATCAAATTGAAAAAGGTCACTCGCTAGTGACCTTTTTTGTTTATGCTGACCAGTGCTTTTTGAGAAGCAACAAAATCTATCCTTGCCAGTGGTAGAGCGCAGGAATTTCAATCAACTGCTGTTCGAACTGCACCAAGGTTGTTTGAGGATTAATTTCTACCAGCATCACACCGTCTGACAACATATCCCCTTCGTGATATTCCACACCATTCATTTTTATCCAACGCTTACTTTCAGAGCTAGCATAAACGTGGGTCTGAAAATCCATCGCGGGTAGATGACCTGAGTACTTATCAGCATTTTGCACCAAGGATATCGCTCTTGAATTACTGCGTTTAGAAGCGCTACCTGTGCTTTTCATCGCAGACTCTACTCTCATAGCAAGCGCAGGCGAAAGACCACTCAGATCCAGTTGTTCTAGATTTAAAGGTGTATCGTCCTTCTGCACGGAAGTTGAGAGATCTGATGTTTTAGCCACTGTCGTTTCATTGGTTTGCTTAATATCAAATGATGGTGCGTCTTCCGTTTCAGCTAAAACCTGTTCAGTTTGAGCAGTAATAAGATAGGTACTTTTTAGCTCATTAAACTCAGGGTAAGGCAGAAACTCAGCTGGTGCTGGAATTTGTTCCACTAGCGCAGGCTGGCTCATTACTTGAGTGATATTCTGTTGCTGAAGTTGATAACTTTGATAGCTCAGCAGCGAGACAGTCACAGCACTCGGCACAATCAACAATAAGCTGTGATACCAGCGGAAAAGCTGGGGCTTCTCGGCTGAGAGAGTCGCAGAGCTATACCCATGAGTCATAGTATTAGACTGGTAACCTTGGTGTGACGATTTCAGCGCATTCATTACTTGCGACATTATGCACCTCCTACCAAGTGTGACGCACCGAGTTTAGGAGCGTCCAGCTTAGGTGCATCTTGCTGTGTAAGCAGCTCTAGACGGCGCAGTGTTTGTTCTCCCGCAATGCCATCCACATACATATTCTGCCAACGCTGAAACAAGGAGACCTTACGCTTTACTTCTTCATCAAACACTTGTGTTTCCCGCTCCGGCTCGCCCAGAATTTGCGATAACTTTCGGTCAAGAAGAGCTATCTCCTGGCCTTTCATTCCGCTCTTTAAAGTCTGTTTAAAACTGGCTTGCCAAGTTAGATGAAATTCACCCTTCCACAACGGCGATATCCACTGCTTATCAATACGTATATGTTCACCATTCACCAGAAGCTCCAGCTCATCTCCATTTAAGCGATACAACACTGCGTAACTCGGCTTGTTATCAACCTCAAGCGTTAACACCACCGGCATATTGAGCTGAGAGAGAGTCTGCCAGTCACCTTGACTTGGCATACATTGCAAAAGCGATGAAGTATCGGACTGGCAAAAGGTATCTGTTACCGATGCCTGATACCCCCATACCGCATAAAGAGCACGCAGCGCACTGCTTAGGTCCTCAGCTTGAATGAGAACCTCTTCAACTTGTTTTGGAAATACTGTTTCTTGTAGCGCTGGTTTTGCTTCTGGCTGTGGCCAATGATGAGCCACCTGCTCGTTGATGATAGGTGGAAGCCAATACGCACTTGCGGCAGCTAAAGAAAGGCCGATTAAACTGCACGTTGCAGCAACGAAAGGGAAACGCGGAGAAGAAGGTTTTGCATCCGAGCGCTGGTAGACCGTTGATTGAAAGCTCATCACTTGCTGACAAGCCCATTTTACTCGCTCTAAACCGAGTTCTTTTTCACCAGCTTTAAATGCACCTTTCAAGCTGTTGTCACAGACCAAATTAATCAGCCGCGGAATTCCGTGGGTTTCACGAGCAATCCACTTAGCGCATTTGTTAGAGAACAAATTCCCATCACCACCCGCTTGTTGCAGGCGAAAACGGATGTAATGAGCCGTTTCGACTTCATCGAGAGGCAGCAGATGATATCGACCAGTAATTCGCTGTGCTAACTGGCGAAGCTGAGGCAATTGAAGTTTCTGTTGCAGTTCAGGCTGACCGATCAGTAACACCTTCAACAGCTTTCGGCTGTCTGTTTCTAGATTGGTCAGCAGTCTTAGTTGTTCTAAAACATCGGGCGCAAGGTGCTGTGCTTCATCGATAATCAGCAGGATCTGAATACCAGCAGCATGCTTATCCAAAAGAAATTGGTTAAGAGCCTGACTGAGTTTTTTGATCGTCGTTTTTTTCCCATAACTAACGGCAAACTCATCACAAATGGCTTCCAGCAGCTCTTGTTCTGAAAAGGTTGGATTAAGAATAAATCCAGCTTGAGTATTGTCAGGCAAATTATCCAGAATCGCTTTCGCTACGGTCGTTTTCCCTGTACCAACCTCGCCAGTCAACATGGCAAAACCACCACCGTCCCCCAATCCTTCTTGCAGATGGGAAATGGCCTCTTGGTGACGTTGACTTAAATACAAATAGCGAGAATTCGGCACAATTGAGAAAGGTAACTCAGCTAAACCGAAAAATTGTTGATACATACCCCTGCCTCTATCAAAGTGATTAAGCGCAAAGTATCATTGCCGCTGACGATTATCCAACGACATTAATGATTTTTGAGGCGGTTTAGTGCAAGTTTACCTAGTTGGCGGCGCCGTTCGCGACAAGCTACTCGACATCCCTGTTTACGATAAGGACTGGGTTGTGGTGGGAAGTAGCCCTGATGAAATGTTAAGCCAAGGCTTTACCACTGTTGGCAAAGACTTTCCTGTCTTCTTGCACCCTAAAACCAAGCAAGAATACGCACTTGCCCGTACCGAGAGAAAATCAGGTGCAGGCTACACTGGCTTCGAATGTCACTTTGCACCCGATGTTACGCTGGAAGAAGATCTGATCAGACGCGATCTCACCATAAATGCAATGGCACAAGCTGAAGATGGCACACTTATCGATCCGTATGGCGGACAGCGTGATCTTAATGATCGCATTCTACGCCATGTATCCGACGCCTTTATTGAAGATCCGCTTCGTGTTCTACGCTTAGCCCGCTTCGCAGCCAAGCTGACTCATCTTGGCTTTACCGTTGCAGAAGAAACCATGACTCTTATGGCTCAAATCGCGAATAGTGGCGAGCTTGAGCATTTGACCGCAGAACGTTTATGGCAGGAGTGGCATAAGTCCCTGTCAACTAAGAATCCTGAAGTATTTCTTTCTGTACTGAGAGATTGTGGCGCGTTGAAGGTTGTTCTTCCTGAACTCGATCGTTTGTTTGGTGTTCCTCAGCCGGAAAAGTGGCACCCTGAAATTGATACCGGTATTCACACTCTTATGGTGGCGAAACAAGCGGCTCAGCTCTCTTCGTCTCTGACCGTGCGATTTGCCGCGCAAGTGCATGATTTAGGCAAAGGCGTCACACCAGAATCAGAATGGCCAAGCCATAAAATGCATTGCCATACCGGTATGAAAATCATCAAGAAACTGTGCGAACGAGTTCGCGTGCCGAATGAATTTAAAGAGCTGGCGCTACTGGTTTGTGAGCAGCACTCAAACATCCATAGAGCGGCAGAACTGAAAGCCAGTACCAAACTCAAAATTCTCAATAAACTCGACGTATGGCGAAAGCCAGAGCGTTTAGAAGAGGTGCTACTCTGCTGTCAGGCAGATCACTCAGGTCGTTTAGGTTGTGAAGAGAACCCTTACCCGCAAAAAGCACTATTTGAGGCTGCTCATCAAGCCGCACTGAGTATCGAAGTGAAGGACATTATTGCCGATGGCTTTCAGGGCAAAGCGATTCGCGATGAACTAGAGAAAAGACGGATTGAGACGATTTCGTCTTTGATTATCGGGAAGGAATAGGAATACTTCCGCAAACCGTTCAAGACATCCATGTGCACTTAAACAAGGGCATCCATGCCCTTGTATGTTTGCTCCAGCATACCTATTCCCCCTTCAGCAAAATAATTCAGAACAGATAGTTTCTTAAAATGTATAAGGAAGGTCAGTGAGTATCGATAAACAAACCTTATTTGCCATGGATGGTAAATTGGAGCTTCATGGATGAATTAATGCGTGTTTGTGTTCGATACTTACTTACCTTATCACCCGAGCCCCAAGTAAAAATCCACCTGCATAGCAGGTGGCTTTGAATGGCCCCCTATAAGGGGGCTATAACACATCAAGTTATATAACTAGCGTCGGTGAGCGCTTTAGTATTCAACTTCTACGGCAGAGAACATCCATTACACCCCGTATTTTTGTCGAATCATAACTTTTAAGCCGTTATTGTATACCCTGTCCCTTAACCTTAATGCCTTTCGGGCATAGCCCAAAAGGACAATCACCACCTTCATAGAAGGTGGTTTAGGGTTAGAAAACAAAAAACGCCCCACCGAAGTGGAGCGTTTCTAAAAGCTTTAAAGCTAAACTTTATTCAATTAAGAATTAAGCTTGGCCTTTAACTTATTTAAGACCGCTTCTTGTAAAAAGAAAGGGGAGCACGACTAGCTAGCGCTTCTTTGATACGGATAAGTTGGTTGCTTTCTTTTAGGTATAGCAGCAACACAGTCAGAACAGCTCATCGCTCTTAATTACCCGTATTTAAACAAAAACCCCCGCCGAAGCGAGGGTTTCAAAGTTTATATAACCAATATTAACTCAACTAAGAATTAAGCTTGGCCTTTAACTTCTTTAAGACCGTTGAAAGGAGCACGACCAGCTAGTGCTTCTTCGATACGGATAAGTTGGTTGTACTTAGCAACACGGTCAGAACGGCTCATAGAACCAGTTTTGATTTGACCTGCAGCTGTACCTACCGCTAGGTCAGCGATAGTTGCATCTTCAGTTTCGCCAGAACGGTGAGAGATTACTGCTGTGTAACCTGCGTCTTTAGCCATCTTGATTGCAGCTAGAGTCTCAGTTAGAGAACCGATTTGGTTGAACTTGATAAGAATAGAGTTAGCAACGCCTTTCTCGATACCTTGAGCAAGAATCTTAGTGTTAGTAACGAATAGATCGTCACCTACTAGCTGGATCTTACCGCCAAGTAGTTCAGTTTGGTGCTTGAAGCCATCCCAATCTGACTCGTCTAGACCATCTTCGATAGAAACGATAGGGAATTTTTCAACTAGACCAGCTAGGTAGTGGTTGAACTCTTCAGAAGAGAAAGTTTTACCTTCGCCTTTCATGTTGTAGATGCCAGCGTCTTTGTCGTAGAACTCAGATGCTGCACAGTCCATAGCTAGAGTAACGTCTTTACCTAGAACGTAACCAGCCGCTGCAACTGCTTCTGCGATAACTTCTAGCGCTTCAGCGTTAGATTTTAGGTTAGGAGCGAAACCACCTTCGTCACCAACAGCAGTGTTGTAACCTTTAGACTTAAGAACTTTAGCTAGGTTGTGGAATACTTCCGCACCCATACGTACAGCTTCTTTAAGAGTTGCAGCGCCAACTGGTTGAATCATGAATTCTTGGATATCAACGTTGTTATCTGCGTGCTCACCACCGTTGATGATGTTCATCATTGGTAGAGGCATAGAGAATTGACCTGCAGTGCCGTTTAGCTCAGCGATGTGCTCGTATAGAGGCATGCCTTTAGCAGCAGCTGCTGCTTTAGCGTTTGCTAGAGAAACAGCTAGGATTGCGTTAGCACCAAAGTTAGATTTGTTTTCAGTACCGTCTAGGTCGATCATCACTTGGTCAACAGCAGCTTGGTCTTTAGCATCTTTACCAACTAGAGCGTCAGCGATTGGACCATTTACAGCAGCGATTGCTTTAAGAACACCTTTACCTAGGAAACGTGATTTGTCGCCATCGCGTAGCTCAAGAGCTTCACGAGAACCAGTAGATGCGCCAGATGGAGCTGCCGCCATACCAACGAAACCGCCTTCTAGGTGTACTTCAGCTTCTACAGTTGGGTTACCACGTGAGTCGATGATTTCACGACCTAGAACTTTAACGATCTTAGACATTAATGTTTCCTCTCGTTGAATTTAAATGTCAAAACTATAAAGGACAGCTGCACAACTTAAAGCAACTGCCCGTATCCTTGTTACTTCTCAGATTCACCGCGTTGGAACTCACCCGCTGCTTTTACGAAACCAGCAAATAATGGGTGGCCATCACGAGGGGTTGATGTGAATTCTGGGTGGAACTGCGCTGCTACAAACCATGGGTGAGCAGGGTTCTCAATCACTTCAACCAATTTCTTGTCAGCAGATAAGCCTGAAACTTTTAGGCCAGCTTTTTCAATCTGCGGACGAAGATTATTGTTTACTTCATAACGGTGACGGTGACGTTCATGGATCGTCGCACTACCGTATAGTTGGTAAGCTTTAGTACCTTTTTCTAGGTGGCATAGCTGAGAACCTAGGCGCATTGTTCCGCCAAGATCAGAAGTCTCTGTACGCTCTTCAACTTTACCTTCACTATCTACCCATTCAGTAATCAAACCTACCACAGGGAACTTAGTGTTTTTGTTAAATTCTGTTGAATGTGCACCTTCCATACCAGCAACGTTACGAGCGTACTCGATAAGCGCTACTTGCATACCTAGACAGATACCTAGGTAAGGAACCTTGTTTTCACGTGCGTATTGAGCAGCCATAATCTTGCCTTCAATACCACGGTCACCAAAGCCACCAGGAACCAAAATTGCATCAAGACCTTGCAGAACTTCGAAACCACGAGTTTCTACGTCTTGAGAATCTACATATTTAATCGTTACATTCAAACGATTTTTTAGGCCAGCATGTTTTAGTGCTTCGTTTACTGATTTGTAAGCGTCTGGTAGTTCAATGTACTTACCAACCATACCGATAACAACGTCACCCGTTGGGTTCGCTTCTTCGTAAATAACTTGTTCCCATTCAGATAGATCAGCTTCAGGAGCATTGATACCAAAACGAGTACAAACTAAATCATCCAAGCCTTGCGACTTGATCAATTGAGGGATCTTGTAGATTGAATCTACGTCCTTCATTGAAATTACTGCTTTCTCAGAAACGTTACAGAAAAGTGCAATCTTCTTACGCTCGTTTGCTGGGATCATACGGTCGCTACGACATACTAGGATGTCAGGCTGAATACCGATAGATAGCAGTTCTTTTACAGAGTGTTGAGTTGGCTTAGTTTTCACTTCACCTGCCGCAGCAAGGTAAGGAACTAGAGTCAAATGCATGAACATTGCGTGTTCACGGCCGACTTCGATTGCCAACTGACGAATCGCTTCCATGAATGGTAGAGATTCGATATCACCAACAGTGCCACCAACCTCAACGATAGCCACATCGTGACCTTCGGAGCCCGCGATTACACGGTCTTTGATAGCGTTAGTGATATGCGGGATAACCTGAATGGTTGCACCTAGGTAATCGCCACGACGCTCTTTACGTAAAACATCAGCATAAACACGACCAGCAGTAAAGTTATTGCGCTTGGTCATCTTAGTACGAATGAAACGTTCGTAGTGACCAAGGTCAAGGTCTGTTTCAGCGCCATCTTCCGTGACAAACACTTCACCGTGTTGAGTAGGGCTCATTGTGCCTGGATCAACGTTGATGTAAGGGTCAAGCTTCATCATAGTCACTTTAAGACCACGAGCTTCTAAAATAGCCGCAAGCGATGCTGCTGCAATACCTTTACCTAGTGAGGATACAACCCCGCCAGTAACAAAAATATAATTTGTCGTCATGTTTAACCTGAAATTGGTTGAATGAGGGAAATGGATTTCTTCTGGACGGGACGAAACTATACCAGAACCCAATTACCGCCACAACGTGAAATCTATCACACTCAGTTTTTAATTTTTTGCTTCAAATCAAATAGCCTTATCGCAGAATGCAAACAAAGTAATTTAATTGAGTTAATTTTGTCTCAAAAGGTCGTATTCAGACCTTTATTCAAGACCTTTTTCCCTTCTTTTCACTCGCTCCCACATGCCATCTAGCTCTTGCAATGAAAAGTCCGTCAAGGTTTTATCCTGCTCTCTCACTTGAGTTTCAACACCTTGAAAGCGCCTTACAAATTTACGATTAGCTTTGGCTAGAGCAACTTCAGGATCTTTTTTCAGGTGACGGACTAAATTCACCGTGGCAAACAGCAAATCACCCAGTTCCTCTTCAACTCTCGCTTCATCAACATCGACATTGATGGCTTCGGCAACCACTTCTTCAATTTCTTCATGCACTTTGTCTACAACTGGACCTAAAGTCTCCCAGTCGAAACCGTATTTTGCGCATTTTTTTTGAATCTTATTCGCTCTCGATAACGCTGGCAGCGATTGTGGTATAGAGTCTAGAATACTTTGCTCGCTTTTGCCTACTTGGGCTTTTTCAAGGGATTTTTCCTTTTCCCAATTGGCATTCAGTTCCGCTTCATCAGCAAATTGTGCATCCGAAAAAACATGAGGATGGCGGCGAGTCAGCTTTTCATTCACCGTCTCGACCACTTCACGAAAGTCGAACAAACCTTGTTCCCGAGCCATCTGACTATAGAAAATCACCTGAAACAGTAAGTCACCGAGCTCTTCTTTTAAATTGAGCCAATCTTGATTGTGAATGGCATCCACCACTTCATAGGTTTCTTCAATGGTGTATGGAACAACGCTTTCAAAAGTCTGCTTCTTATCCCAAGGACACCCTGTTTCCGGGTCACGCAATTTCGCCATAATGTCGACTAACTGCTCGATTGGATGACTCATATCTATTTCCTTAAAAATATCCACCAGCAAGCGGTGATTAGGGATAGAAAAGAAAAAGGTAAGTGGCGAACCACTTACCTTCAATTTCAATCTGATATATAGAATTAACCAAGACGTTTAACAAGCATGACGTCTTTAACTTGTTCTACTCGCTTAGACACGCGAGCCAGAATTTCGATGTTGTTAACCTCTAGTTCGAAATCCATGGTCACAATTTGGCGTTTGTAGTCACTACGACTCTTCATCGTAAGCACTTTTACCTTCTCGTTTGCCAGCAGACTAGTGATGTCTTTCAGCAAGCCTACACGCTCCATCGCTTCCACTCGTAAGGTCAGGATATAAGAACCCATAAATCCAGCGCCCCAAACGGTATCAATGATACGTTCAGGTGCGTGGTGACTCAGTTCTTCTAACTGTTCACAATCGCTTCTGTGTACCGAAATCCCCCGACCTTGAGTGATATAACCTTTGATTTCATCACCCGGAATCGGCTGACAACAACGCGCAAGGTGCGTCATCAGGTTATCGACTCCTTCAACCACTACCGCATCTTTTTGCGGACGATGAGGAGCTGACGATTTCGACTCGTCTCCCTTGAGTTTTTCAAGAACGAGTTTGTCTTCTTCTTCCGCGGTCGGCTTATTCACTAGCGCATTGATGTGGTTGACGATTTGGTTAATACGTAAGTCGCCACTACCAACACCAACATAGAGTTCATCAGCACTGTTAACGTTAAAGCGTTTCAGAGCATATTGCTCTGCATCTTTCAGCGTCGCACCGATTTTCGCTAACTCTGTTTCTAGAATTTCACGCCCTGCTTCGAGATTCTTCTCACGGCTCTGTTTGCGGAACCAAGCATTGATCTTCGCGCGAGCACGCCCGGAGTGAACAAAGCCCGTTGCTGGATTTAGCCAATCTCGAGACGGATTCGGTTCTTTCGCTGTAATAATTTCAACTTGGTCACCCATATGAAGTTTATGGGTGAATGGCACAATACGCCCACCAACTTTGGCACCGATACAGCGATGTCCAACTTCAGAGTGAATGTGGTATGCAAAATCCAGTGGCGTTGCCCCCATTGGTAGGTCGACTACATCCCCACGCGGCGTAAAGGCATACACACGGTCGTCAAACACTTGGCTACGAAGCTCATCCAACATCTCACCAGAGTCAGACATCTCTTCTTGCCAATCAATCAGTTTACGCAGCCAGGTAATTTTCTCGTCGTAACCACTGCGACCACTGCTCGCACCTTCTTTATATTTCCAGTGCGCAGCGACCCCAAGTTCAGATTCTTCATGCATCTGCTTAGTTCGGATCTGAATCTCAATGGTTTTACCTTCAGGACCAAGAATCACAGTATGAATCGACTGATAACCGTTAGGCTTCGGGTTCGCAACATAGTCGTCGAACTCACTCGGCAGGTGCTTAAACTGGGTATGAACAACACCTAACGCGGCATAACAGTCTTGCAACTTATCCGCGATGATGCGCACTGCTCGCACATCAAACAGTTCATCAAATGCCAGATTTTTCTTCTGCATTTTGCGCCAGATACTGTAAATGTGCTTCGGACGACCGCTGACTTCAGCATTGATGTTCGATGCTTTCATTTCCGCGCTCAAGTTATCAACGAAGTCACGGATGTACTGTTCGCGAACGATACGACGCTCAGAAAGCTGTTTAGCAATCTGCTTATAAGTGTCTGGTTGTTGGTAACGGAATGCGTAATCTTCGATTTCCCACTTAAGCTGACCGATACCTAATCGGTTCGCCAGTGGTGCATAGATGTTGGCACACTCTTTTGCCGCTGAACGACGAACCTCATCCGGTTGATCTTTCACCTCACGAAGGTTACAGATTCGCTCTGCAAGCTTGATGACCACGCAACGGAAGTCATCCACCATTGCCAGCAGCATGCGACGTACGTTATCGACTTGTGCTGACGCTTCACTACCCTGCATGGTGATATTTAACTGACCAATCGCGGCCATCTCTTCGACACCAGCGATTAATTTAATGATTTCTTTACCGTAGTGTTCTTCAACTTCTTCGCGATCCACTAAGCCACTGGTCGCAATTGGGAACAACAACGCTGCCACCAGCGTTGGACGATCCATCGATAAAGTGATCAAAATTTCGATCATTTCTCGACCGCGCCATAACAACAACGGGCCTTTGGCGTTGCCTACCAAGAAGTGCTCACATTGGTGATACACATCTGTAAGCTTTGCCGCTGTTTTTGGGTCTTGCCGTAAACTAGAAATCCACTTTTCTAGCTCAAACTGTTCGTCTGGGTTTAAGTGTGCGCTACGTACCGCGACCATCTTTTTATCCTAATTCTTATAATTTGCGAGCTATTCTACTCTGGTTAGACAACAGAAGTCCGTTACCTAACCAAGTTTTACACTTTTGCTTTTTTTACTTTTTACAAATAGCTATATTTTTACAAATAAAGCCATTGATTCTAAATGGCTGGTATGCGGGAACATATCCAACATACCGAGTTTTTTCAGCTGATATCCCTGCTCAAGTAAGCTTTGGCTATCACGAGCAAGCGTAGCAGGATTACACGAAACATACACAACTCGCTCAGCACCTAAACTGGCAAGTTGGTCAACAATACCTACAGCGCCTGCACGTGCAGGATCAAGCAGAACCTTGTTAAACTGCTGTTGTGCCCAGATTTCCCCTGCGAACTCTTGTTCAAGATTTGCCTGATAAAATTCAACATTCGCAATCTTGTTGTGCAGAGCATTGCTTTTCGCAATCTCTACCATTTCATCCACACCTTCAATACCGACAACTTTATCGGCTAACTTTGCTAACGGTAGGCTGAAGTTACCTAAACCACAGAACAAATCTAACACACGATCGTCTTTATTAACGTCCAACCACTCAAGCGCCTGCTCAACCATTTCTTGGTTAACCTGCTGGTTTACCTGAATAAAGTTGCTTGGCAGAAACGGGATAGTGACGCCCACTTCTTGATAGTAAGCCTGTTCACCCAGCACTTTATCCAATTGATTAGCATTCGGCATAACATAGAGGGTTAACTGATGCTGCTGCGCGAATTCTTTTAGCGCAGAAAGGTCTTTATCCGCTAAAGGTGATAAATGACGCAGCACCAATACCGACGTATTGTCGCCTTTCACCAGTTCAACGTGGCCAAGCTGGTCAGGCTTTTTAAAGCCACTGAGCAGAGTTTTCAGTTCCGGTAACAACGCATTTAAGCTGGGTTCGAGCACAGCACAATCCGTCACGGTGACAATCTCTTTACTCTGCTTACGGCGAAAACCGAACTGAAGTTGCTGGCTTTTCTTATCCCACATCATGCTGATACGAGCACGGCGACGGTAGCCTTTATCGACACCAGAAACCGGAGCGGAAAGCGCAAGTTCTTGGCCTGCGAATTTAGTCATCAACTGACTCAGGGTTTTCTGCTTATGTTCAATCTGAGCGTCACGCGACAGATGCTGCAAATCACAACCACCGCACTGAGCATAATGAGGACAGAAAGGTACAGTGCGCTGCTGACTTGGCTTAAGCACTTTAATCAGCTTTGCGCGTGCAAACTTACTTTTACTTTCCGTCAGCTGAATCAGTACTTCTTCATCCGCTAATGCGCCATCGATAAAGACGGGTTTCTTATCCAAATAGGCAATACCTGCGCCTAAATGATCGAGCTTCTGAACGCTCACTGCTTGATGTTTAGTATCTAAAGCGCTGCGCTTTTTCGGTTGGAAGAAACGTGCCATGTTCTGTGCCTAATGTATTAGTTTTTGCCCCAGCGTCACTATTCTGCTTGGGGAGCATTGTCGAAGCTAAGGTTATTGAATTAAGCTAACCATAATTTGAGTAGTTGGCTAACTGCAAAGTTGGCTATTTTCCCATATCCACACCATGATGTTTAGACAATAATGACCAGATACGGCTTACGCGCACGTGTAATTACACTCACTTTGGCTCCAACCTTGATTATAGGGCTACTTTTGAGTGCGTTATTCTCATTCAACCGATATCACGATTTAGAGACACAAGTACTCAACTCGGGTGCAAGTATTATCGAACCGTTGGCAATTGCCAGTGAAGAATCGTTAAAAAACCAAAGCCGTGAATCGGTAAGACGCATCATCAGCTACGCACATCGTAAAAATTCGACCATAGTGCGCAGTATTGCGGTGTTTGATGCCAACCACGAACTATTTGTAACTTCGAACTTCCACCCGAACTTCGAATCTTTGATGTATCCGAAAGATAAACCTATCCCGGTACTCAGTAGTTCTCAGCTCGATGAAAATACACTCATTCTGCGCACTCCAATTCTGGCAGAAACTCTATTCAGTGACAGCGCGGCAAAAACATCATCTGCTCCGGTTTTAGGCTATATCGCTATTGAGCTAGACCTGTCATCACTGCGTTTACAACAATATCAGGAAATTTTCTCAGCCTGTTTGGTGTTGATTCTTGGTCTGGTGTTGTCTGGCGTGTTTGCATTCCGCTTAATGCACGATGTTACCCGTCCAATTATTCATATGAAAAACGTGGTTGACCGTATCCGTCGCGGGCATTTGGATGTGCGAATTGAAGGACGAATGCACGGTGAGTTAGATGACCTGAAAAAAGGTATCAACGCCATGGCTGTCTCATTGTCGGAATACCACGTTGAGATGCAACACAGTATAGACCAAGCAACTTCTGACTTACGTGAAACTCTGGAACAGTTAGAAATTCAAAACGTTGAGTTGGATATTGCAAAAAAACGCGCGCAAGAAGCCGCGCGCGTGAAGTCTGAATTCCTGGCTAACATGTCACACGAGCTGCGTACTCCACTGAACGGTGTTATCGGCTTTACACGTCAAATGCTGAAAACTCAGCTAACCAACAGCCAAGCGGATTATCTGCAAACCATCGAGAAATCAGCCAATAACCTGCTGACTATCATCAATGATATTCTCGACTTCTCGAAACTGGAAGCGGGCAAACTAGCACTGGAAAATATCCCGTTTGAATTCCAAGACTCGTTGGAAGAAGTAGTCAACTTACAGGCGGCAAGTGCACACGAGAAAGGCCTTGAAATAACACTCAAAGTGGACCCTAAAATTCCAGCAGGCTTGGTGGGCGATCCGCTGCGTATTCAGCAAGTACTCACTAACTTGGTCGGCAACTCCATCAAGTTCACCGAACGTGGCAACATTGATATTAGTGTTGAATTGCGTTCTCAGCGCGATGATTTCGTTGAACTGCAATTCATGGTTCGTGATACCGGCATTGGTATTTCAGAGCGTCAACAAGCTCAGCTTTTCCAAGCTTTCAGTCAAGCCGATGCCAGTATTTCTCGTCGTTATGGCGGTACGGGGTTAGGTTTGGTTATTACTCAGAAGCTGGTCAGCCAGATGGGCGGAGAAATCAGTTTAACCAGTCGTCTTCACCAAGGCTCTACCTTCTGGTTTAACTTACGTCTGATGACCACAGATTTACCAATGCACGACTGGCTTGATCCGCAAGCTCTGCGCAATAAACAGATACTGCTTGTAGAGCCTAACATGCAAGCTGCTTCTATTGTTCAGCACACCTTAGTTCAAGCAGGATTAAATGTGGTTTATCGCTCAGCAATTCCCACAGAATCCGAGCATTACGATTATGTTCTGCTTAACCTTGCGCCAAGTAAGGAAACGGATCAATCACTAGTTGAGCAATCGGTGGAGAAAGCGCTGTCTATTGCAGCAAACGTGGTTATCGGAACACCGAGTACCGAATTGGCTTTGGCGGATCTGTTAATGCAGAAATATCCCGTGCAATGCATTACCAAGCCACTGTCTCGTAAAAAGCTACTACAGACACTGATCGCCAATCAGCCAACTCGAACTGAAAAAGCCGTTGAGCTCATACCTCATATTGAAAAATTGCCACTCACAGTTATGGCGGTTGACGATAACCCCGCCAACCTAAAACTGATCACCGCACTGCTGCAAGAACGTGTGGAAACGGTGGTCTCATGCAATAGTGGCGAAGATGCCATTGAACGAGCAAAAGAGTGCCACTTCGACATCATCCTAATGGATATTCAAATGCCGAAGATGGATGGTGTCACAGCTTGCCACGAAATCAAAAAACTTAAGCTCAACACCAATACACCAATTATAGCCGTGACTGCACATGCGATGGTTGGGGAGCGTGAGAGATTACTGAAGGCCGGTATGGATGATTACCTCACTAAACCAATTGAAGAGCATATCTTACAGCAGGTGTTACTGCACTGGAGTCCGAAACCAGAATCGGATGAAACCATCACGCTAGAACCTCAAGAACCTATCGAACTGGAAGGGATTCAAGTTGAAAAACCAACACCAGTCAATGCGACAGTTGCTATCGACTGGTCGCTAGCATTAAGGCAGGCGGCAAACAAAGAAGATTTGGCTAAAGATATGCTGAAGATGTTGCTTGCCTCTTTCAAAGAGATCAATCAAGTGATTGAGATAGCTCTCAACGATGATGAATATCCTGCGACAGATTTGCTACATCATATTCACAAGCTCCACGGTAGCTGCTCATACAGCGGCGTACCTCGCCTGAAGAAAATATGTGAGACCTTAGAGCACACCCTGCGTTCAGGAGCGCAAGTGCAAGATGTCGAGCCCGAACTGTTTGAACTTCAGGATGAGATTGAGAAAGTCGTCGCTAGTGCCGCCCCATATTTGGTTTAGGTAATATCGATTACTGATGTGCGGCTAACGACTTTGCATATAGAAAAAGAGGTGCTTTAAGCACCTCTTTTTTATTGAGTTTGAAATTCCCATCCAGATTAAGACTCAAGAATCACAGTTGCTACTGCATAGTGCCGTTCATCTGAAATAGTAAGGTGAACTGAACGAACCGAAGAGGCTTGGGCAATTTGCTGAGCTTTCCCAGATAACGTAAGAACCGGTTTACCATTCTCATCATTGCTGATTTCAAAATCTTGAAAACTCACACCATGAGCGATACCCGTTCCTAGAGCTTTTGATGCCGCCTCTTTAGCCGCAAAACGTTTAGCTAAATAGCGCCCTTTCTGCTTTAGGTGAGTAAATACTTCGATCTCATTCTCAGTCAGAATTCGCTGCGCAAAAGCATCGCCACTTCGATTGAGCGCTTTTTCTATACGCTCAATTTCTGCGATGTCAGTTCCCAATCCAACAATCATACAAATTAACGACGTGCGTCCAGCATGATTGCTTTCATGTCTGCCACTGCTTTTGGCAGCCCATCAAACAGTGCACGACCAATAATTGAGTGACCTATGTTCAACTCGTAAATTTCTGGAATTTCTGCAATCGCTGCAACGTTGTGGTAAGTCAATCCATGACCTGCGTTTACTGTAATGCCTTGATCTGCCGCATAGCTTGCTGCCGCTGCAATCTTCTTCAGTTCGTCTTGTTGATCCGCTTCTGTTTTTGCATCTGCGTAATGACCTGTGTGCAACTCAATAAACGGTGCACCACATTTCTTAGCTGCATCGATTTGCTCACGGTCTGCATCAATAAATAGAGATACTTTGATGCCAGCTTCTGTCAGTTTTTGCGTTGCCGCTTTTACTTTCTCAAACTGACCAATTACATCCAAGCCGCCTTCAGTGGTTAGCTCTTCACGTTTTTCAGGAACAAGACAAACAAACTCAGGCGCTGTTTCTAAAGCAATTTCAACCATCTCGTCTGTTACCGCCATTTCCAGATTCATGCGAGTCTGGATGGTTTCTTTCAGAATACGTACGTCACGGTCTTTGATGTGACGACGGTCTTCGCGAAGGTGAATGGTAATACCGTCAGCACCCGCACGCTCAGCGATTTCCGCTGCATGAACTGGATCTGGGTATTGAGTACCACGTGCATTACGCACTGTCGCGACATGGTCAATATTAACGCCTAAGTAAATTGAGCTCATTTTCCTACACTCCATGCTCAAGAGAGAGTTCCTCTTGAATTTAATTTTAGGGGAGTTGCTTGTCTAAACAACTCTCTGCTTTTTAATGGTTTGCCGCCAAGATACGGCTTTAAAGCGATACGTGTAAAGCGTTTTGCCGCCTGAAGTTGCTCTTTCGTGCTAAAGCGCCGCTCACTGATCGCGATTAATTCGTTACCGAGGAATGTTAGATTATCGCGCCTCACCGATGCAATAAACCCTTTCTGCTCTCGATATCGATAAGTCATATTGGGGTCAACCGGTTCTCCGGTTCCTGCACAATGCATGAAATCAACGCCATAGCCCATGGCTGACAGCAAAGCCAGCTCAAAACGGCGCAATGCCGGTTCAGGGTTATCACTCTGCGCTAGCTCGGTCAGCGCGGTAAGATAGTCATGAAATAATCCGGGAGAAGGGACTTCAGGCATCAAAACTCGGCCAATCAGTTCATTCACATACATGGCTGAATACAGACATATGCCTGTTAAAGGTAATCCAAGGCTGATGGCCTCGGCCTGGCGTAAGGTTTTCATTGAGCCATTACCCGACCATTTCAATAGTAGTGGCGTGAATGCCTGCAATGCGCCTTTGGTTGTAGATCGCTTACTTCTCGCCCCTTTTGCCATGATGCTTAAACGGCCATATTCTTCACTGAATACATCCAGAATTAAGCTCGTCTCGCTGTATGGGCGGCGGTGTAATACAAAGCAGCGCTGTAAACCGTCAGACATAGTTTGGAAATCCGTAAGCGGAAATATACCAAAGGGGAAATAGTAATCTGGCCCCAATACATGGAGCCAGATTACAGGATTATAGGTCGTCGATATAGCCTAATGAGCGAAGTGCTCGTTCATCATCAGCCCAACCTGATTTCACTTTGACCCAAGTTTCTAGGTAAACTTTGCGGCCAAACAGTTCTTCCATGTCCAAACGAGCTTCGCGACCAATAGTTTTGATCTTTTCGCCGTTCTTACCAATCACCATTTTCTTCTGACCAATACGTTCAACCAGAATCAAGGCGTTAATATGGAAGCCATCGGTATCGGGGTTGTAGTCGAAACGTTCAATTTCAACCGTTACCGAATACGGCAACTCTTCACCGGTAAAACGCATCAGCTTTTCACGGATGATTTCCGAAGCCATAAAGCGTTGCGAACGGTCTGTCACATACTCTTCAGGGAAATGGTGAACAGCTTTTGGTAAATGGTCGCGAACATGCTTGCGCAGTACGTCAACGTTTTTACCCAGTTTCGCCGAAATGGGTACCACATCGACAAACTTCATTCGCTCTGACATTGCTTGCATGTGCAGCATGACTTCATTGCGGTCTTTCACGTTATCTACTTTGTTAACACAAAGAATCACAGGGAAATTCGCTTTCTGAAGTTTAGTCAGAACCATTTCATCGTCTTCAGTCCAATGCGTACCGTCAACGAGGAACAAAACTAAGTTAACATCACTCAGAGAGCTGTTTGCCGCACGGTTCATCAAACGGTTAATCGCACGCTTCTCTTCAATATGTAACCCCGGTGTATCAACATAAATTGCCTGATAATCACCTTGTGTGTCGACACCCATAATGCGGTGACGAGTGGTTTGCGGCTTGCGCGAAGTAATCGAAATCTTCTGACCGAGGATATTGTTCAGTAACGTAGATTTGCCCACGTTCGGGCGACCTACGATAGCAACAAAACCACAGTGCTGGTTCTCTGGTATTGACGCTTCAACTTTGGCGTCGTCACCTTCTGATGCAAAAAATGCATCAATATCAAATTCTTTATCAGCCATTGCTTAATTGCTCTAGTGCAGTCTCAGCAGCCGCTTGTTCTGCCTTGCGGCGGCTGGTACCTTTACCAATCACAGGCATTCCAATACCTGCTACATCACACGATACAGTGAATTCCTGATTGTGTGCTTCACCTTTAATATTAGTCACTGTGTAAACAGGTAAAGGTTTTCTTCTGCCTTGCAAAAATTCTTGCAGGCGAGTTTTGGGATCTTTCTGCGACACTCCAGGTTTGATCGCGTCAAGGCGAGTTTGATACCAGCTTAAAATAATGCCGCGAACCGCTTCAGTACCACTATCTAAATAAATAGCACCTATAATCGCTTCCACAGCATCAGCTAGGATCGAATCACGGCGGAAACCACCGCTTTTCAACTCGCCTGGACCTAATTTTAAGTAATCTCCTAGCTCGAATTCACGACCTAGTTCCGCCAATGTGTGACCACGAACTAACGTAGCACGCATACGACTCATATCGCCCTCGTTGATTTTAGGAAAGCGATGATACAAGTCGTCAGCAATGACAAAACTTAAAATTGAATCGCCCAGAAATTCAAGACGTTCATTATGTTTACCATTGGCACTGCGGTGAGTCAGTGCCAATTCAAGAAGCTCAGGATCGTTAAATTGATAACTGAGCTTTTTTTCTAATCTACTTACTGGAGAAGTCATACTCTCTCGATGTGTTGCGGGGCTGATCTAATCAGCCCTAGTTAATGCCACCGATGCGGCTTAAGCGCACACCAGTTGGAATCCAAGCAGGGATGATACTGTTAGCATCTCGGTCAAACTCAAAGCTCACCCAGATAGCAACAGCTCTACCTACTAAATTGGCTTCTGGAACAAAGCCCCAAAAACGGCTGTCAGCACTATTGTCACGGTTATCACCCATCACAAAATAGTGCCCTTGTGGAACAACCCACTCGTTTACACCACTACGTGGTTCATAGCGACGTACATCATCAAGACGTAGAGGGTTGATCAAAATATTGTGTTTTACTTCACCCAGTTGCTCATCAAGTTGCATCATTGGAATGCTGTTCTGTGTGAACTCACTTTCCTGCACGTTTGATAGCTTGATAGGTTTACAGGTTGCTTCACCAGCACTTTGCACACAGATCTGTTTATCGCGGCTATAACGCACAATATCACCCGGCATACCAACCACACGCTTAATATAGTCAATGCTTGGGTTTTGCGGGAACTTGAACACCACAATGTCACCGCGCTCAGGCTTGCCCGTTTCTACTAACTGCGTACGCCACACCGGATCTTTCAATCCGTATGCATATTTTTCAACAAGAATGAAATCGCCCACCAGCAATGTCGGCATCATAGAGCCAGATGGAATTTGGAACGGTTCAAATACAAACGAACGCAGAACTAACACGAATGCGATCACTGGGAAAATTGAAACGGAATTCTCAATCCACCACGGTTGTGGCGCGACTTTGGTTGTCAAACTGCTATCAATACTATCGGGTTCGGCTTTTAACTGACGTGCCACATTTTCATGGCGCTTCTTCGCCCAAACCCATTTTTCCAACGCCCACACAATTCCGGTAACCAAAGTTACAAGAACTAAGATGAGTGAGAATGTATTAGCCATTGACTTCCCTTATCTAAAAAATACGAAAGTGAAAGAGCCGAGACTCTTTCACTTGCGAGTTAATACTTAAAACCTTGCAGATAAGACAAAACGATTAGTCTTTACCTACGTGAAGAATTGCAAGGAACGCTTCTTGTGGAAGCTCAACGTTACCGATTTGCTTCATACGTTTCTTACCTTCTTTCTGTTTCTTCAATAGTTTCTTCTTACGACTCACGTCACCGCCGTAACACTTAGCGATTACGTTCTTACGTAGCTGTTTCACTGTTGAACGCGCGATGATGTGGTTACCGATAGCTGCCTGAATGGCAATATCAAACATTTGGCGAGGAATGAATTCTTTCATCTTCTCAACCAACTGGCGACCACGAGTCTGAGCATTGTCATGGTGAGTAATGATTGCTAATGCATCCACTTTGTCACCGTTCAATAGTACGTCTACACGAACCATTTTCGACGCTTCGAAACGTTGGAAACCGTAATCTAGTGACGCATAACCACGAGACGTTGATTTCAATCGGTCAAAGAAGTCCAGTACCACTTCTGCCATTGGAATATCGTAAGTCAGTGCAACTTGGTTACCGTGGTAAACCATATCCACTTGCATACCGCGCTTTTCAATACATAAGGTAATAACGTTACCTAGGTATTCAGACGGTACCAGGATATTACAACGTGCGATTGGCTCACGAATCTCTTCAATGTCGTTGATCGCTGGCAGCTTCGCTGGGCTATCAACGTACATGACTTGTTTGTTGGTCATTTCCACTTCATACACTACCGTCGGTGCGGTGGTGATCAAGTCGAGATCATATTCGCGCTCTAGACGCTCCTGAATGATCTCCATGTGTAGCATACCTAAGAAGCCACAACGGAAACCAAAACCTAGTGCTGCAGATGTTTCTGGCTCATAGAACAGAGACGCATCATTCAGGCTTAGTTTACCTAACGCATCACGGAAGTTTTCATAGTCATCAGATGATACAGGGAAAAGACCCGCATAAACCTGAGGCTTCACTTTCTTAAAGCCCGGTAGCGGTTTCTCACTGCCGTTTTTTGCCCAAGTCAGCGTATCACCAACAGGCGCGCCTAGGATGTCTTTAATACCACAAACAACCCAGCCCACTTCACCAGTGTTTAGTTCGGTCGTATCGATCTGCTTAGGCGTAAAAATACCTAGACGGTCAACGTTCCAAACCTGACCGGTACTCATTACTTTGATCTTGTCATTCTTCTTCAGGCTACCGTGTTTAATACGAACCAAAGAAACAACACCTAAGTAGTTATCAAACCATGAGTCAATAATCAGCGCTTGCAGTGGTGCATCCGGATCACCTTCTGGCGCTGGAATTTTTGCAACGATTTCTTCAAGAACAAGGTCAACACCAAGACCGGTTTTCGCTGAACAGCGTACCGCTTCGATTGCATCGATACCGACAATATCTTCAATTTCTTCAGCTACACGTTCAGGTTCTGCTGCTGGCAGGTCAATCTTGTTTAAGATTGGCACAACTTCCAGATCCATTTCGATAGCCGTATAGCAGTTAGCTAGGGTTTGTGCTTCTACACCTTGGCCAGCATCAACAACAAGTAATGCACCTTCACACGCAGCTAGAGAGCGAGATACTTCGTAGGAGAAGTCAACGTGTCCAGGTGTGTCGATGAAGTTAAGTTGGTAGGTTTCGCCATCATTTGCTTTGTAATCGAGTGTCACACTCTGTGCTTTGATGGTGATACCACGCTCACGCTCTAGATCCATTGAATCAAGAACTTGCTCTGCCATTTCACGATCACTTAATCCACCACATACTTGGATTAAACGGTCAGACAAAGTCGATTTACCATGGTCAATGTGGGCGATAATCGAAAAGTTACGAATGTGCTTCATAGGTTTGGGATGACTAAACTCTTTGCAAATTAGGACATATGAAAGGCGATTTGTAGTGCCCTTTCATTCAAGTTGGGCGATTCTACCCAATTTCCTTTGGGATCGCATCATAATTTAGGCAATTGGCTCTCCAAGCACTCTTAGCAGAACCACTTCTTGCTCTGTACGCTTTTCCAGCGAGCCAGACCAAGTTTTAGCAAGGCGTATACCCAA
This sequence comes from Vibrio sp. C8, assembly GCF_054051265.1. NCBI lineage: Bacteria > Pseudomonadati > Pseudomonadota > Gammaproteobacteria > Vibrionales > Vibrionaceae > Vibrio > Vibrio sp. C8. The sequence continues at coordinate 29,039 of NZ_JBPAOE010000044.1, read as the reverse complement.
ACCGATAAAGACAAGTGAAGTTAAAATAATGATCCCCTCTCCCATACCGAACATAGGGGCAAGCCAACTGTCAGCAAGCCAGGCTCCAAGGATCATCATTAAAAGAGGAACTAAATAAACCAACGCAGCGGACTGCAACAGACTTTTTTCTGGAAAACCAATTTCAACCACTTGACCTTGAGATACGCTCTTATCCGTATCTAAATGCCAGCGTAATGACTTACCACCAATGGCTTTAGACACAATGCCTGTACCACAGCTTTTCGCCGACGAGCAGCTGCTGCAACTGGTTTTCTGTTCGCAACTTAGCTCAACATGAAAACCTTGTTCTTTTGTATGTACAGTCATCACTGTGGCAAGTGCTGTCATCATTGTGGTGTAGCCTTGGTATTATCAAATACAACCGATTGGGCAATACGTTTAGCCGTTTCTGGTGGAATATCACCTACGACGGAAACCTCACGATCACCCTTAATAAACGTTTGTAAAGTACGACGCCCCTGTCTTACCAACTGTCCTTGCAGAGAGTGTTCATCACTGGAAGATACATAGACAGAGAAGCTGAATAAACCGTCTGAGAACATTTGATTCTCGACCACTCGTTCAGTATTGATCATTCGGTAGCGATTGAGATTTACAGATTGGAAGCCATCTGGCTTCCACCCTACTGACCAGAATGTCTCGTTTACCTTACTTTTAGGTAAGGATAACACTTCCGGCAGTTGAACATCATCAAAACCTGCCATCAACTCTGCCAGTTTGTCACTGACTGAGTATGAGATCGAACGATACTGCTCTAATACTTCACCGTAACGATCAACAAGATCTGCCCGCAATGGCAAGTGTGTTTTCTCGTCGACCCAAAGCATGTAGGAATATCTTAAACCGTCTTTAGGAACAATACGCACAACTTGACAAGGAGTTCCAGCTTCACGCGCTCGTCCCATTTTAACGAAGTCGTAAAACTGGCTAAGCTCAGTAACATTGCTATTGAGCATCGGGATAGTTGGTGCAACCATGTTGCCAGATTCGATGGTGAAAGGTTCTACTCCAGGTTCAATGTAGCTCACTTCATTGTCACGCTGAAAAACTTCACGTATAGGCCCACTCAAATAAACTAGATGAGCGTATTCCTTCTGTTCGTGTCGAGCATGGCGATACAGCAAAGGTTCAATACTGTTTTTCTTAATCAGGATATAAGAGAGTTCATAATTGAGATGTTGACTAGCCTCGTTCATTTGATGCAACAAAGCCTCTGCAGATTCGTCCTCTGCAAAGGCTGTAGTAGAGCTCAAACTGAACAGCGCCAACACACTGATCAGAATTTTTTTCATTCAATTACCGGTTTGATTGGGTCTTGGTGCTGACTCAAGCCTTCACTGTTTAATCTCAGTTGCAGTTCATAATCCTGAAGCATAGCGTTTACACGACGACGCTGCTCCTGAGCACTTGATTCTACACTTGGTCTTACTGATTCACGAGTTAGACTCACAGGTTCTACACTGCCAGATAAAGGAACTGTTTGCAGCACGGGAAAAGGTTGATCTACAGCTGAAGAACCACTTGCTCCATATTGTTGAACACCGATGATAGCAATCAAAGAAACACAAGCAGCAACAGCCACTTGACCAAATGGCGATAACCATTTTGGTAGTTGTCGGCGCGCTTTATGCGGAACAGGCTGTTCCTCTGCCACTCGCATGCTATCTAAATCGGTAACATTGGTATTGTATGGGGTATGAGCTGGTTCATTTTCCAACGCTAGTGCCACACTTTCAGCGATATTCCATTCAGGTCTTTCGGGTGTATCGCCACGCATTACATCACCAATCAGGTGGTAATTCTTCCACGTTTCGATACTTTCACGATCGTTGGCTAATTCTTGAATTAGCAACTTGTCGACCATCTCTCCATCCATGAGAGCTGAAAGTTGTTGTTTGTCCGCCATTATTTTCACCATTATTTTCCAATTACTGGGGTCTTACTGGTTCCAACGCTACAAAAGAGATTTGATTCTCTTTTCTACCGCCTCACGAGCACGGAATATACGAGAACGTACCGTACCAACAGGGCAATCCATAATTTCAGCAATGTCTTCATAACTTAAGCCTTCCAGCTCGCGTAAAGTCATTGCCGTTTTTAAATCCTCAGGCAATGCGTCTATCGCACTAAACACTGCCTTCTTCAGTTCTTTCGACAGCGTAATGTTCTCAGGGTTCGATATTTCTTTTAACGCATTGTTTGTTTCGTAAAATTCAGCTTCTTCAGCATCAACATCGGTGGCTGGAGGCCTGCGCCCTTGCGCTACGATGTGATTCTTCGCGGTATTGACAGCAATACGATATAGCCAAGTGTAGAACGCACTTTCACCTCTGAAAGTTGGTATAGCGCGATAAGCTTTAATAAAAGCCTCTTGTGCTACATCAGCAACATCTCCTGAATTGCTCACGTACCTAGAAATAAGATTGCAGACTTTATTTTGATATTTCAAAACTAAAAGATTAAATGCTTGCTTATCTCCATTCTGAACTCGCTCAATCAATACTTGATCGGTTAGCTGCTCGTTCATTCGAGCGGTTACTCCTATTGTTATCTCCCTTACCTTCTCAGATATGGGCTTTAATTATCCAGAATGTAGTATTGACACCACTGTTTACATGAGCACTATTGTGACTCAGTAAAAAAGATAAAGTTCAATTATGTGTTAATTTAATTGCCAAACATAATGCACAATGTGATGTAATCGAGGTTTGTAACCCCTAAGCGATTTTGCGGATACAAATCTATAAAAACAATAGCTTTTAAAAACTATTATTTTTTAAACACATTATAAATACGGGACTCACGTAGCTCGGTTTCCTAATTGCTTGATTCATTTTATAGTTTAGTCATTGGTATGACGCTCTTTTTCAATCAGGCTCATCAAATCAGCAAGTGAAACATTTCAATATAGAGTAGGACGATTCTACTATAGTTCGGGAATTTAAAAGTTTTATGAACGAAAACCGAGAGCATCAATGTGATGTATTAGTGATAGGGAGCGGTGCAGCAGGCTTGTCGTTAGCTTTGCGTATCGCAAAACATTGCAAAGTCATCGTACTGAGTAAAGGACCTCGTAGTGAAGGTGCAACTTTCTACGCTCAAGGTGGCATTGCCGCTGTATTTGATGAATCTGACAGTATTGATTCTCATGTTCAGGATACGCTCATCGCTGGCGATGGTATCTGTGAAGAAAAAACCGTTCGCTTTATCGCTGAACATGCAAAAGAGTGTGTGCAGTGGCTGATAGACGGTGGTGTACCATTCGATAAAGAAGAAGACAGTGATGATGACGATGATAACCCTCGTTATCACTTAACCCGTGAAGGCGGCCATAGCCATCGTCGAATCCTTCATGCTGCCGATGCAACCGGTATGGCAATGCAAACTTCATTGCAGGACAATGCACACCAACATCCAAACATCTCTATTTTTGAACGCTACAACGCGTTAGATCTGATTACCGAAGATAAAGTCGGTGGCGATAAAAACAAAGTGATTGGTGCTTATGTTTGGAACCGCAATGAAGAACACGTTGAAGCTGTTCGTGCCAAGTACGTCGTTCTTGCAACTGGTGGCTCTTCGAAAGTTTATCAATATACATCAAACCCTGATGTTTCTTCCGGAGATGGTATTGCTATCGCTTGGCGTGCAGGCTGCCGCGTGGCGAACTTGGAATTTAACCAGTTCCACCCAACCTGTTTGTACCATCCTGAAGCTCGTAACTTCCTACTGACAGAAGCGCTTCGTGGCGAAGGGGCTTATCTTCGTCGTCCTGATGGTTCTCGCTTTATGTTGGATTTCGATAAGCGTGCAGAGCTGGCACCACGTGATGTGGTAGCTCGAGCTATCGACTTTGAAATGAAACGCTTAGGTGCAGACTGTATGTATCTCGACATCAGCCATAAACCTGCGGATTTTATTGAGAAACACTTCCCGACTATCTATCGTCGTCTGATCGATTTGGGTATTGATATCACCAAAGAACCGATTCCAATTGTCCCTGCTGCACACTATACCTGTGGTGGTGTCATAGTGAACCAACAAGGTCAAACTGACCTCAAAAACCTCTATGCAATTGGTGAAGTTAGCTATACCGGTCTGCATGGTGCAAACCGCATGGCTTCAAACTCACTGCTGGAATGCGTGGTGTATGCTTGGTCTGCAGCAAAAGATATCGTTAATAACATTAAAGATATCGACATGCCACCATCTGTTCCTGTTTGGGATGAGAGCCAAGTAACCAGCTCTGACGAGGAAGTCGTGATCCAACATAACTGGCACGAACTTCGACTGTTTATGTGGGATTACATGGGTATTGTGCGCACAGATAAACGTTTAGAGCGAGCACTACGCCGCATTCAGTTGTTACAACAAGAAACGCAGGAGTACTACAGCAATTTCCGCGTTTCCAACAATTTGCTTGAACTGCGTAACCTGCTGCAAGTAGCTGAACTGATGGTTCGCTGTGCAATGCAACGTAAAGAAAGCCGCGGCTTGCACTACACCTTGGATTACCCAGACCAGTTGGAAAACAGTGGCCCGACAATTCTTTCGCCAAAAGAGTAACCATTCTTTAAGCAAAAGTACCAAGTCTAAAATTGTAAACAGGAGCTAAGGCTCCTGTTTTCTTTTCAATCTCACTAATAACTGACGATAAGTTGCGTCTTCGCAACTGTCTCTCCACAGCAACCAATGTTTTCCTCTGGCGTGAAAAGATAAGAAAGCGAAAGAATACAAATCGCTGACTGATAAGAAAGACTGCTTTTGATCGTTCATTTTTAAATAACCATCAAAACCAATCTCAACAGAACCGTATAAAGAGTCCGGCAGAAAAATACTTAACGGGCGAGATATGAAAAGAGATAACAACCACGCAGAGGCGGTAAGAGGAATGGGAGAAACAATGACTGCCCATATCAACACCATGAAAAAAATGGCAGCGAATACTTGGGCAGTATAGGAGTAGCAGAGTTCTAGCTTAACGGACTTTGCTGAGGTTATGTGCGACAATTTGATCAACGATTGCTGCATGCCCTAAGTTTTCAGAACGGCCATGTCCCATAATCCAAGTAAACAAATCTGGGTCATCACATTCCAGCAAAGAGACAAAATCCTTCTGCTCAGATTCAGTTAAGGCATCAAAGCACTCTTCAAAAAATGGCATAATAACGACGTCCAGTTCCAACATACCACGACGACATGCCCATTTAATTCGAGCTTTTTCTTCAGCGTTATACATCTACCTTTCTCACTTTATAGTTATTAGGGCTAACAAACGGTAATTTTGCTAAGTCTACCAATAGACAGAAAAATCAACTAGGGTCTCAATCACAGTCCCAATCAAGCTGACAAAAAAACTTATCCGGATTACCATAGATCAATATCGTTCACTATGGTGAGTATCATGGACTGGAAAAACAATTTCTCTCCCCTATCTGTTAATGCTGATGACGCTTTGCCTGAGCTTATGCTCACACATCTAGCATCTTGGGGCGCTATTCAAATTGTAGGTACAGATGCTAAATCTTACTTGCAAGGACAAGTTACCTGTAACGTGGTTTCTCTGGAAGCTGAGCAAATGACTTTTGGCGCACATTGCGACGCAAAAGGAAAAGTCTGGTCTGTCTTTCGCATTTTTCACCATAACGGTGGTTATGCGATGTTTCAGCCGCTTTCAGCTATCGATGTAGAACTGCGCGAACTCAAGAAATATGCAATTTTCTCTAAAGCAGAGATAACTCACAGCGGCGAAATCGCTCTGGGTTTAATGGGTACACAAGCCCAAGCTTGGATTGATTCTCATAGCGAAACTCGTGGCGATGTTCGCTCTATCGAAGGCGGAAGTGCTGTAAAAATTGATTCGCAACGATGGCTACTATTGGTGGATAGTGAACAAGCAGAAAAGATCATCAATTGTATTGAAACAGCTAAAGTTAATGAAGCGCTCTGGACACGATTTGAAATAGAGCAAGCTTACCCAGTGGTCACACAAGCTGAGCAAAATGAACACATCCCTCAAGCGCTCAATCTTCAAGCGCTACATGGCATCAGCTTTAACAAAGGTTGCTATACAGGCCAAGAAACTGTGGCTCGTGCCAAGTATCGTGGTATTAACAAGCGTGCAATGTATATCGTCAAAGGCAACATAGAATCGCCATTGAACAGTGATGACGTCGTTCAGTTGGAACGTTCTGTCGGTGAAAATTGGCGTTCAGCAGGCCAACTTATGATTCATTACACTTTTGCTAATAACACAGCGATTGGTTTAGTCGTACTGCCAAACAATTTAGATGAAGACACAGAATTCAGATTGTCTTCACAACCGGAAACTCGCTGGACTATAGAAGCACTGCCTTATTCACTAGATGATGACGAATAAAGTTCTCAAGACAAAACTCACTCAATTCCTTGAGCAGCAGCAAGTGGCTTTCCGCTTGCTGCATCATCAAACACCCGCAACCACCATTGAAGATGCAGCAAATCAGCGTGGTATCACGCCAAATCAAATGGTTAAGTGCATCCTGCTTAGAGATATGGGCGGTCAACTTGCTCTAGCTTGTACTCCAGGAGACAAGAGTGTTGATCCGAAAAAAGTGAGAGCTTTTCTGCAATGGCGACGCATGACGTGCGTAAATATGAAAGATGTCGAATCCATCACCGGATACCAACTTGGAACGGTGACGCCTCTTTTGCTTAAAACATCAATGCCCATTATTTTTGACCATCAAATTCTCGAACAATCTATGGTCACCATTAGCAGCGGCTCTTCAATGGCGGGTATAGCGCTTCAAACCCAAGACCTGATTCAGCTTTGCCGCCCCACATTTGCACACATTCAGCGCGAAGAATGAACTAAATTGATGCAATGCATTACAATTTATAGCGATCAATATCACACAAACAAAAAACACCAACTGAATTTTTACTCATTTAAGATCAATAAATAGTCATTTATAAAATTTTAAAGTAATCTCCAACCGTTGGTTAAAGCTAATTCAGAATGTGTGATTCTGGCTCTTTATAAACGAAGAGATTGGTCCTTCACCAACAAAAAAGTGAATCCACTGATTGTTTCAGGACATCCACTTTTTGTGTAATGCATCTGTGACTTTTGCCCGCACATCTTTGCGGGCACTTTTTTACCTAAAGCTGGCACGCATTTCGCATTTGTATTGAACAAGGGAATGTAAATTGGATTATTCTTTTTAGTGTCACATTCATCTGGCTCAATAAGCACGCCAGAAAACCTTGGGTTCAATTGATAATTTTCATTTGAGGTCCTGGTCACACAAATAAGGATATTTATCCAAAATTTTGCATAGAACCACACATTAATATAAATACGTCAGCAAAAACTGCATAAAGCACCATTGGAGTCACACTTACTTTATGCTGGTTTTAATATACTTAAGGTGCTGAACAACGTAAGGATCGAAGTATGAGACTGTTTAAGCGCTACATGCCTGGAATGATAGCTAAACATGTTAGTCGTCTTTTTAAGGGAAGAATTTATATCTACGGAATTGGAACATTCGAATTTGATAACGGTAAGTTGATTTTGCCAGAACGCGCTGAGCATCGACATTTTCAGACCGTGAAAGAAGTGAATCTAGAAATCAAAAAATTGCGCTGTGCGTACGCTTAAGTCGAATGAGTTTCTGATCAAATTTAAAGAAGGGTTGGCAATTGCCAACCCTTTAACGTTTCTGATGCATCTCTCTTACAGAGAGTTTTAAATCATCGGTTGTGCGTTATTCACCTTGGCTAAGTCAGGCAGGTTGCCTTTTAATCCAAGTGCTCGCTTCATGATTTCATCTTTAGCGCCCGGCAGTTGCCCCGCTAAACGCATGCCAATACCACGGATCAATTTCTTGGCTGGATTGTTACCTTCAAATAAGTCCTTAAATCCTTGCATGGCTGCAATCATTTTTGCTGCTTCAGCCTTACGCCAGCGCTCATAACTGCGTAAATTGCGCTTGCTACCAATATCTTCACCGCGATTCCAAAGCTCAATGACCTCTTGCGCTAAACTGGCTGCATCGAGGAAACCTAAATTCACTCCTTGGCCTGCAAGCGGATGAATGGTGTGCGCCGCATCACCAACTAAAGCCACTCTTTCTGCAACGAAATCTCGCGCATAACGCATCTTCAAAGGAAAAGCACTTCGTTCACTGACAACTTTACACAGCCCGAGTCTCGAATCAAACTCTGCGGTCAGCGTTTTATTAAACTCACTATCGCCCATAGCGACCAACTGTTCAGCTCGGTTTGGATCGGTCGACCAAACAATAGAACTCATATTCGGATCGCCAAGAGGCAGAAAAGCCAGTGGACCTAACGGCGTGAATACCTGACGAGCTACTTGCTGATGCGGATTATGAGTGTGAACATTTGCCACGACAGCGCTGTGTCCGTAGTCCCAATGAGTTAATGGAATGTCTTGTTGCTTGCGAACCCAAGAGTTTGCGCCATCAGCGCCAACGACTAGCTTGGCCGTAAGTGTCTGACCATTATTCAAGGTAAGCCACGCTTCGCTTTCACCGATCGCCATTTTTTCACAACTTGCAGGCATAAATAGAGAAACGTTGTCTTGCAGCTTCACTTGGTCAAGTAATGCCAGTTGAATGACACGGTTTTCGACGATATGACCTAAATCTGGTTGAGTGAGGCTGTTCGCATCAAACTCTATGCGAGCAAAACTGTCTTGCTCCCACACCTCCATTGCTTGATATGGAGAAGCTCGTCGCATGGTAATACCTTGCCACGCACCTAAATTTCTTAAAATTACTTCACTTGAACGGCTTAAAGCAGACACTCGGGTATCAGGTTGTTCACCCAATCCTTCATGAGGAAGATTTCCTTCAATCACTGCAATTCTTAAATCGGTATGCTTAAAGGCCGCAGCTAAAGCTAGGCCAACCATTCCGCCACCGACAATTGCAATATCTACACTTCGCATCATTTTCGAGTACCTTATCGATTAACCACACCCAAGGTGCGGCGTAACAGCGGAGTTTTTAGCACCGGAATGTTATCCATCACTGCTAATCCTATATTTCTTCCAATACGCAGAGTTAACCAGTCATTTGAAAACAGATGAACCAGACTGGAAGTTAGCGTAATCGTTGCCGTTCTGTCGTTGTCACGTCTGCGCTTAAATTTTGTCAGAAGTGCGTAACTTCCCACATCATCAGCATGAACGATCTCTTCAGCCAAACTAGCAACATCACGTATACCAAGATTAAAACCTTGCCCAGCAATAGGATGAAGTGATTGAGCGGCGTTCCCCACAATGGCAAAACGATGTGAAATGTTTTGTTCTCGATATCTCAATAACAACGGATACGCGCTTCTTGCACCAGTTTTTTCAAGTTTACCTAAACGCCAACCAAACTCAGCTTGTAATTGATTAAGAAACACATCGTCATCATAAGCCATAGCGGCTTGTGCTTTATCTGGCGGTAAACACCAAACTAACGACATTCGATTATCACTCATAGGCAATAATGCTATCGGGCCATGAGAGGTGAATCTCTCAAACGCACGGCCTTTATGAGCTTCGCTCGCAACCACATTGGCAATGATAGCGACCTGTTCAAAATTGTGTTCTTGCAGTGGTAAGCCAACTTGTTCACAACAAGTGGACACAGCACCATCAGCCGCTACTAGTAGCTTAGCTTCTATTTGTTCACCGTTAGACAAAATCGCTGTGACTTTACTGATGTTGCGCTCTATGCTTTGAATACTTTGCGGGCAATACAGAGTAATGCTGGATGTTTTCTCGATTTTCTCTGCATAGATTCGTCCGACATCAGCCAACTCAACCACATAGCCTAATGCGTTAACGCCTACTTCTTCTTTCGTGATATCCGTCATTCCAGCATGAGAACGATCAGAGACATGAATATGCTCAATAGGTGTGGCAACATGCTTAAGCGATTCCCAAAGTCCAAAGCGTTGCAAGATTTGGACGGTTCCATAAGACAGAGCTATTGAGCGAGCATCAAAACCTGGATGTTGCTGATGATCGGTTTGATACGGCTCAACCACCGCAACAGATAGACGTCCTTGACTTAATTGATGTAATGCCAGAGCCAACGTCGCTCCAGCCATAGCACCACCAGCAATAATCACATCAAACGATTTTACTTGGCTCACAGTCCTTGCCCTTAGTGAATAGTCGGTGTTTTGTCTTGCTCTGGTTTAATCCCTAGCTCTGCGTGCAGAAACAGAACACAAGCTTTGACGTGTTCCAGTACCTGTTCTAATAGCTGTGCTTGCTCTTCTAGATCATCGTCTTCGTCAATGCCTAGCTTCGTTATTTCTTCAAGATCTTCTAACGCCTCTTTTGCATCAGATGACGCTTTGTTCAGAGAAGCACCTGCTAAACCTAAACCTGAAATAAAGTGGTTTACCCAATCTGCAACTCCATCAGCAAAATCAAACAGTGCTTCAGGGCCTTCGCCAACTGGGAGAACAAGGCTCAACTCTAAAGTGGTGTCCGTCAACTCAGCATTAGTTGCCAATAAAAGCTGTTTTGCCATTTCAAGCGCTTTAACAGGCCAGCCCATGCCATCGTTTGTGTAGTCGAAAATCAAAGGCTGCCAACTATCATCTTTCAAACTTAATCCACCAGCCAACATGCCAGTCAATAAACCGTGCAGCTCAGCAGGATTTATCCCCAACGAAGCTGATTTCAGTTCGCCAGATAAAATGTCGTAAGTCGGAAATTTAATGTCGCTCATAACGGGCTCATAATCAGAAAAATAAGCACAATCCTACCACTTCAACACTCATGCGAAAACGCTCAAGTTACCAATTGTGGCTAGCTTTTACGCAAATTGACTAAGAACTGAGTTTTCGTTACTCATTTTTGATAGATAATCGGGAAAAGCTTGAATCTTGAGAGCGCTTTACCTATAGTTTCCCCCACGATGGTCACTTGAGAAGTATCATCTTTGGCGATATGAATAGAGTTCATTTATCATGAGTAATCAAGCGGTTGACGTTGAAATTTTAGGTAAAATGACACGGGTAAATTGCCCAGCGGGTCAGGAAGACTCTCTGATTAGTGCAGCCCAAGATCTAGACCGACGATTAAAAGAAATGGCTGACCGCACAAAAGTAACCAATGAAGTGAAGCTCTTAACTATTGCGGCGTTGAACATTTGCTATGAGTTGCAAACTTACCAGCAGCAAAACAATGGTCAACAGCAAGAAATCAGTGAACGCATGGAAAAGCTCACCGTTTCTCTAGAAGAAGCTCTCAATAAGGTGACTCTGGAACGAATCTAGACGTCCGCCATCAAAAGTATTTACCCTGGGGTGTTTGTCAGTGGATTTAAGTCCCCGAGCCGATAAGCAATACCCAAGGATTAGTACTTAGTAGCTATTGAGCAAGCTTGGCTCGTACCGAGAAGCCTACGGTTACCATTGCTGATCCGCCTTGAACTAGCTGGTTCAAGGGCCACAATCTACAACGGCACTCTGGGGTTCCCTAATGTTGTATTCACGACAAGAACTAAGAACACTTATCCGCGAAAAACGTAATCAACTTGCCAGTGACGTTCAGTTTCAGGCAAGCCAAGATCTTATTGAACGTTTTTCCACTTTGCCAGAAATGCAAACATGCCAGAAGATTGCCCTCTATCTTTCAACCGATGGCGAACTAGACACGCAACCGTTAATTGAATGGCTTTGGTTACAAGGTAAAAGTATTTACCTACCTGTCTTGCACCCTTTTTCTGCTGGTCACTTACTGTTTCTGCATTATCAGCCAGAGACACCGATGACATACAACAAATTTGGCATACTTGAGCCTAAGCTCAATCAAACCCTAATTTGTCCGGTAAAAGAACTGGATCTTATCTGCACACCACTGGTTGCTTTTGACTCTCATGGTCATCGACTAGGAATGGGCGGAGGTTATTATGACCGAACTCTCGAACCTTGGTTTACTACAGGTAAAGGAGCATCTCCATTAGGTTTGGCCCATGATTGCCAACATGTAGAGCAACTGCCTACAGAAGAATGGGATGTTCCCCTGCCAAAAATTGTTACTCCTAGCCAAATTTGGCAGTGGTAAGCGCCTAAATTTCAGCTTACAACTCCAAGCGTCACTGAAGTGGTGCTAACTTCAATTATTCAGTAGCCGCAGTACATCTCTTAAACTTTTGCGTATATAATCCCGCCCACGCTAACGTTTATATAAAACACACAGCTTTCACTTAGAAATCAAGTTTTCGCAAAAAAATCGTCTCAGGAGATGGGCATGACTCAAGATGAAATGAAAAAAGCTGCCGGTTGGGCTGCACTTAAATACGTAGAAAAAGGCAGCATTGTCGGCGTTGGTACTGGTTCAACAGTGAATCACTTCATCGATGCTTTGGGTTCAATCAAAGATGATATTAAAGGTGCCGTATCAAGCTCTATCGCTTCAACTGAGAAGCTTAAAGGTTTAGGTATTGAAGTCTTCGATTGTAACGATGTTATGAGCCTAGATATCTATGTTGATGGTGCTGATGAAATCAATTCTCAACGTGAGATGATTAAAGGTGGTGGCGCAGCACTGACTCGTGAAAAAATTGTTGCCGCTATTGCTGATAAATTCGTTTGTATCGTTGATGGTACCAAAGCCGTTGACGTATTAGGTACATTCCCACTTCCAGTTGAAGTAATCCCGATGGCTCGTTCATACGTTGCTCGCGAACTGGTTAAACTTGGCGGCGATCCGGTTTACCGTCAAGGGGTTGTGACCGATAACGGCAACGTTATTCTTGACGTTCACGGCTTAAACATTACTCATGCTAAAGACCTAGAAGCAAAAATTAACGGTATCGCAGGTGTTGTAACCAACGGTCTGTTCGCTATTAGCGGAGCCGATGTGGTGATCACAGGTACTCCTGAAGGCGCAAAAATCGAAGAATAATTCTAAAAATCGAACAATTTTCGTTATTTGATTACAAACGGCACCTCTGGTGCCGTTTTTGTTGCTTTTCTATTAAGAAAATTATTCCTTATTCCGTAATTTTCTTACCCAATCACAAAAAAATTTGATAACTTAATGGTCAGAACAAACGCAACGAAAACGTTTGCTTTTTTAGTTTAGATTAATAATTGTGTAGTTCGCTTGATGTTTCACGCATCAGCCCTCCCTTTCCATTTTAAGGACGAGAATAATGGCCAAAGTTTCACTGGAAAAAGAAAAAATTAAGATACTACTCCTTGAAGGACTTCACCCGTCGTCGGTAGAAGTTCTACAAGCTGCTGGCTACACCAATATTGAATACCACAAAGGTTCGCTTGACGAAGAACAACTGATTGAAGCAATCAAAGATGTTCATTTTATCGGTATTCGCTCCCGTACTAACCTGACAGAAAAAGTGATTAACGCTGCAGATAAACTGGTAGCGATTGGCTGTTTCTGTATTGGTACAAACCAAGTAGATCTTGATGCCGCCGCAGTACGCGGTGTTCCAGTGTTCAACGCACCATTCTCAAACACGCGTAGTGTTGCAGAACTTGTTCTGGGTGAAATCCTACTTTTATTGCGTGGCATCCCTGAAAAAAATGCACTTGCACACCGTGGCATTTGGAAGAAGAGCGCAGACAACTCATACGAAGCTCGTGGTAAAGCTCTGGGTATCATCGGCTACGGTCACATCGGTACTCAGCTAGGTATCATCGCTGAAAACTTAGGTATGCGCGTTTACTTCTACGACATCGAAAATAAGCTATCACTGGGCAATGCAACTCAAATTCATACCATGAGCGAACTGCTGAATAAATGTGATGTCATTTCTCTTCATGTTCCTGAAACACCAGAAACAAAGAATATGATGGGTAAAGACGAATTTGATCGCATGAAACCAGGTTCAATCTTCATTAACGCAGCTCGTGGTACTGTTGTTGATATACCAGCGCTTTGTGATGCTATGGAGTCCGGTCACCTAGCAGGTGCTGCCATCGACGTATTCCCAACTGAGCCAGGTTCAAACAAAGAAGCCTTTGAATCTCCGCTAATGAAATTTGATAACGTTATTTTGACTCCTCATGTGGGTGGTTCAACTCAGGAAGCACAAGAGAATATCGGTATTGAAGTTGCAGGTAAGCTAGCAAAATACTCAGACAACGGTTCTACGCTTTCAAGTGTTAACTTCCCTGAAGTTTCTCTACCAGAGCATCGCCAATGTTCACGTCTGCTGCACATTCACGAAAACCGCCCTGGTATTTTGACGCAAATTAACACCATTTTTGCATCAGAAGGCATCAACATCGCTGCTCAGTATCTACAAACAACCGCAAGTATCGGTTATGTGGTTATTGACGTTGAAGCGGATCGCTCGTTAGAAGCACTGGATAAACTAAAAGGTATCGAAGGCACTATTCGCGCACGTATTCTTCACTAATCTTTTAGTCTCTAAAACTGACCACCAGCTGATGCCAGTGGTTAAGTGATGGAAAATAAAAAACCAGCCAATCGGCTGGTTTTTTCGTCTACAACACAAGGTATTAGCTACGTAGCGCTCGCTCACCACGTGCGATACCAACCACACCACTACGAGCCACTTCAACCACCTCTGTCACTTCAGCCATCGCCTGAATAAAGGCATCGAGCTTTTCGCTGGTTCCCGCAAGCTGAACCGTATACTGAGAAGCCGTAACGTCCACGATTTGACCACGGAAAATATCCGTTGTGCGGTTAACTTCGGTACGAGCGAAACCTGTCGCTTTCACTTTAATTAACATAAGTTCACGTTCAATGTGGTCACCTTCTGTCACTTCCTGAACTTTAAGCACATCAATCAACTTATGCAGTTGTTTCTGAATCTGCTCAAGCTGCATTTCAGTTGAGGTGGTGGTTAAGTTCAAACGAGATAAAGTGCCATCATCAGTCGGGGATACGTTTAAGCTCTCAATGTTGTAGCCACGTTGAGAGAACAGACCAACAACGCGAGATAAAGCACCAGGTTGGTTTTCCATCAATATTGAAATAATGTGTCTCATCTTAGGTTCTCTCCGTTTTGCTCAACCACATTTTATCCATACCCTCGCCTTTGATTTGCATTGGGTACACGTGTTCAGTTTCATCTACATTGATATCAACAAAAACCAATCGGTCTTTCATATCCAATGCTTTTTGCAGGCCAGCTTCTAGCTCATCAGGCGTGTTGATACGAATACCAACGTGACCATAAGCTTCCGCAATTGCTGCAAAATCCGGTACTGAACTCATGTAGGAGTTGGAGTGTCGCCCTTGATAAATAATGTCTTGCCACTGTTTTACCATACCTAGGAAACGGTTATTCAGGTTAATAATTTTCACCGGAATATCGTATTGCAACGCGGTAGATAGTTCCTGAATATTCATCTGGATACTGCCGTCACCAGTTACCACCACCACCTCTTCTTGTGGCATGGCAAACTTAACACCCATACCTGCTGGTAGACCAAACCCCATGGTGCCTAAGCCACCTGAGTTGATCCAACGACGTGGTTTATTAAACGGATAGTAAAGCGCTGCGAACATCTGATGTTGACCAACGTCTGATGCCACATACGCATCACCATTGGTCAGTTTAAATAAGGTTTCAATGACTTGCTGCGGTTTAATGCGTTCGCTTGATGTTTCGTAAGACAAACATTTACGATCGCGCCACACTTGAATTTCGCTCCACCATTGATCAATGGCTTCCACATCGTTGCCACCTTCTTGTTCACCAAGAAGCTGCAACATAGTTTCCAAAACTTGATCTGCAGAACCTACGATTGGCAGATCTACTTTAACGTTTTTGGAAATGGAAGATGGATCGATATCGATATGCATGATCTTCGCATTCGGGCAATATTTCTCAAGATTGTTGGTGGTTCGATCGTCAAAACGAACACCGATACCGAAGATCAAATCTGAATTGTGCATCGCCATATTAGCTTCATACACACCGTGCATTCCCAGCATACCCAAGGCGTTTTTATGTGTTCCCGGGAACACACCTAACCCCATAAGTGTGCTGACAACTGGCAAATTCAGTTTCTCAGCTAATTGTTGTACTTGTTCGTGAGCACCAGCGATAGACGCACCGCCACCCACGTAAAGCACAGGTTTTTTCGCTTCTAGCAGTGCTTTTAATGCTTTCTTGATTTGACCTTTATGACCTGAAGTCGTCGGGTTGTAAGAACGCATCTTGATTGATTCTGGGTAATGGTATGGAAGCTTAATCTGCGGATTCATAACATCTTTAGGTAGATCGATCACCACTGGACCTGGGCGACCAGTCGATGCAATGTAAAAGGCTTTCTTGATCGTTTCTGGAATATCTTCTGCTTTCTTTACTAGGAAACTGTGCTTAACGATCGGACGAGAAACACCAACGATGTCACACTCTTGGAAAGCATCATTACCGATCAAATTGGTTGCTACGTTACCTGAGATTACGATCATCGGGATCGAATCCATGTATGCCGTTGCGATACCAGTAACAGTATTTGTTGCACCCGGGCCAGAGCACACTAACACCACACCCGGTTTACCCGTAGCACGTGCATAGCCGTCAGCCATGTGAGTTGCAGCTTGTTCATGACGAACAAGAACATGCTTTATTTTTTCGGTTTTTTCGTGGAGGGCGTCGTAGATATCAAGAACGGAACCACCTGGGTAGCCAAAAATTTGTTCTACGCCTTCTTCGATCAGAGACTGAACGACCATCTCTGCGCCGGATAACATTGCCATATTTTCTCCTTACCAGAATCCTATTAACGCGGTCGGTCAATTGGTCTGGTTTTACATAGTCTAGGGCTTATTCGTAGCCTAATTCGAAAACTTTCCGCTTTCAGCTATGTCCCGCTTTTGTCATAACAAAAGCTAAGGTAACGCAACAACTTTAACCCTTTCTTAGCATTAGGTCTAACCACTAATTTGATGCAATCTAGGCGATATATTGCAGAAGCTTATTCAACAAGTATCAAAGATTACCTCATAGCATCGATACAGAGGATAGTTTTAGAACAACAATGAAAAACGGTACAAAATATTAACACCTATCGCGTAGTGAGCAGCGAAATGCGCCTCTTTCTGCCACATATAAAAAATCCCCAATAAGAGATAATCTCACTGGGGATCAATGTTTATTGTCAGTGTTTAGAAATCGGTAGCGAGAACTACTTTTTCTTCTCCTGATACATCTCTTCAATCTCATCTTGATAGCGAGTATTGATCACCTTACGGCGCAGCTTTTGCGTTGGAGTTAACTCACCTTCATCCATAGAGAAAGCTTTCGGTAGCAGCTTGAATTTTTTCACCTGTTCAAACTTCGCTAAACCATGTTGAAGTTCATTAATGCGTTTTTCGAACATCTCTAACACTTCACTATTTTTTAGTAGCTCTAAACGGTCGTGATATTTGATATTCAGCTCTTTAGCATGTTCTTCTAACGCATCAAAACAAGGAACAATCAGCGCCGACACAAATTTACGTGTATCAGCAATAACAGCAATTTGTTCGATGAAGTGATCTTTACCGATCGCGCCTTCAATAACCTGAGGAGCAATGTACTTACCACCTGAAGTTTTCATTAGCTCTTTGATGCGATCGGTAATAAACAGGTTGCCATGCTCATCGATATGACCAGCATCGCCAGTTTTTAAGAAACCGTGTTCATCAAATGTCTTCGCTGTCTCTTCTGGCATTTTATAGTAGCCGCGCATCACCATGGGACCACGAACTAAAATTTCGTTGTTTTCACCAATCTTAACCTGAGCACCCGGCATAGACAGACCAATAGAATCTGGATTGAAACATTTGTCATCCCAGCAAGAAACCGTAGCGGTTGTCTCTGTCATACCGTAGCCAAGTTTCACATTAATTCCGATGGCATGGAAGAATCGGCCAATGGTTTCATCTAACTTCGCTCCACCACACGGCATAAAGTTGATGCGACCGCCTAATAATCCTCTCAATTTAGACAGAACCGCTTTGTCCGCAATGCCGTAGCATTGAGTGAGTAACCAAGACGGTTTTCGGTGTTCTTGATGACATACCGCCATCTTCGCGCCCATGTTCACAGACCAAGTAAACATAACTTTGCGAATAAAGGACGCTCTCGCGACTTTCTCGTGGATAGCTGAAAAGATCTTTTCATAGAAGCGCGGAACCGCACACATCACTGTAGGACGAACTTCACTCAATGCTTCACGAACATGAGAAACATCATGTAGGTAACAATTGGTTGCACCTTTATAAAGAACGTAGAAAGTCCAAGCTCGCTCAAACACGTGAGACAGCGGAAGGAAACACAAGGAAACATCGTCTTGAGTTAAGTTAAGACGCTGATCGTGTCCTTCTAATTGTGCACCGATATTACGGTAATCCAGCATCACACCTTTCGGCTGACCTGTGGTGCCAGAGGTATAGATTAGAGTAATCAGATCTTCAAAGTTAGCCTGAGCAATACGAGCTTCTAGCTCTTCACGATCAGACTCTTGCCCCATTGATATAAATTGTGACCAATGAATAGCACTGTCAAAACCCTTCAGGTCAATGTTGTCGTCCATAGCGACGACAAGCTGAAGTTGTTCGCATTGTTCGAATATGTCTAAAGCAATGTCGTATTGTGGTTGCTCGCCAACAAAGAGAATTTTGACATCCGCATCTTGCAAGATGTAGGCAGACTGATCTGCTGTATTGGTCGGATAGATAGGGACAGTCACCGCTCTCAATTGCAATGCTGCAAAATCCGCAATGGTCCATTGAGGAATATTGTTGGAGAAAATACCAACCTTATCCTGAACGCCAATATGTTGAGAAAGAAGCGCTAATGATAACGCGTCCATCTGCTGCCCAAATTGCGTCCAACTAATGCTTTTCCATGCATCCCCTAGTTTGTGTTTCAGGGCACTACGATCACCGTTGTGAGAGACTTGCTCACGAACACGTTTAACGATATGAAAATCTAAATTAGTCATCTATCTACCTATAGCTTACACCTGTAAGCTTAATCGAGCGCACAAGTGTACCGATTGAACTACAAAAGGCAACTGACAAACATCAAACTTATGGATAATTTTAGACGTAGCGAACAATAAAAAAACCTTGAGTTGGTCTCCCTTCCCAAGGCTTTTTCTTAACGTCCTGTTTTAAATAGTTAACGTGGCATCACGTCTTATTTGCGGGCAATCACTTCGCGGCAAATCATCATCAATTGGTCTCGTAACCAAATGTGACCACGGTCTTTTTCACTCGATTCATGCCAGCTTAAGTAACCGCTGATTTTCGCGTTATCAAACGGGAAATCTAGGATTTGTAACATGTCTGCATTCGCAACGTTTTCTACCATCCAGCGTGGCGCAACGGTAACAAGCTCAGATTGTCCAACCACGTACAATACGTTGCTTAAACTCGTGCCTTCGTAACTTGAAGAGCAATATAGCTCTTGATAGGCCTGCTCTGAAAAACTACGTTGACCGTGAATTTTCGATAGCTTAGCGTGCTTCTCTTGCGTCAACTCTTCGCGAGTCACTCTGCCTTGAATGCGTGGGTGAGATTTTGCCGCGACAACCACCAACTCATCTTGGAAAAGCTCTGTGCTTGAGAATCCCTGTCCATCG
The DNA here is from genome assembly GCF_054051265.1 of Vibrio sp. C8. Taxonomy (NCBI): domain Bacteria; kingdom Pseudomonadati; phylum Pseudomonadota; class Gammaproteobacteria; order Vibrionales; family Vibrionaceae; genus Vibrio; species Vibrio sp. C8. Next base: position 9,395 of record NZ_JBPAOE010000044.1, on the reverse strand, counting down.
AAATGTGCATAGTCGATAACAAAATCAGTATCTTGATAACGCATACGCTCAGCCAACATACGATCAAATTCTGCATCTAAGTGCAATTGAATACTTGGCGCGATTTCATGAATGGTTTCCATGATCTTCGGTGCAAAACGAATATCACACGGGCTGCAAATAGCCAGCTTGAATAAGCGACTTGATGTTTCTGGCGCAAATACAGAACTAGGTAACTCATTACGGATTAGTTGAAGAGCTTGGCGAATTGGACCAAACAACTGACGAGCACGCTGAGTAGGCTGAATACCACGACCTTGGCGCATAAACAACTCGTCATTAAACATCACTTTAAGACGGGCAACCGCATTACTTACTGCAGGTTGAGACATACCAAGATTATGAGCTGCACGAGTAATATTTTGCTCTTGCATTACAGCATCAAAAACCGTCAGTAGGTTTAAATCGACACCACGTAAAACGCTTTCCATACGATAACTAGAAATGGCTCCCATGCCGCCGTTTTTATCTAACATTCGCTATACCTCTAAATTAATCTATCCAATCAAATACCAAACATTCGTTAGCGAATAGATAACCTGTACTTTTATTATTGGTTGCTTGGATATTTTTAAGCTGCCCCAACTATGATTCATTCGTTTGCCGAATGGCAATAGCATTAAGGAAAAGTCAGTTTTTTTGACAACTTAAAAAGGATAAAACTTACAAAAACTAGGAAACTAAAAAATTGCCATTGGATATAAAAAATATTTATCAAACACAAACGCTAAATATAAATACAGCCAATTATTCACTTGGCTGTATTTATTAAATTTAATTATCTTGAAAAAACTGCGTTCTGGGGGAGTTTAGAGGTTATAAATTTACTGATGCATAACTAGGAAAATCAACTTGTTGCCATAAACCATCACATAAATCTTGTTGATTAGTCCAATTTCCTTGCAAAACCCATTCAACAATTGCTTGGGCAACATTGGGATAAATAACTCTTTCAGCCTGTTTTTCATCAAGCCATTTACTCACCGCGGATACGTCTAGAAAGTCCATCGCCGATGCCAGACCAAGCGTTTCCAAAGTCGCAACATTACTTTGCTGTTCAAACTGTCCAATCAAAGGTTTCAACAACAGTTTTTTGCCTAATGAAAGAGCTTCAGAAGGCAGCTCAAAACCGCCATTGGCAATCACGCCATCACAGCGATGGAGATGGTATTGGAAACTGCTGTGGCACAGAGGTCTTAACTCAACGTTTTCCACCGTCTCCGACTCTATAACCTGAGGGTGATAACAGATGAAAGATTTGTTCACGAAGCGGAATAACAGTTCACACACCTGGTCGACATCTTCAAAAGGCAGATAAACCAAAACAAAGTCTTGATTCAGCATGTCTTGTGCTGTGGTATGAACAATTGGAGGCAATATTGGCTGATCAAAATGGTACCAATGCAGTCCTAAGTTATAGTTTGCTGGCGCAAAACGCTGCATAATTTGCTTATCTAGCCAGCTTGCACCTTTTAACGGTACTGGGTAGCGAAATGCATTTTGGTGGCTGATACCAATCACATCCTTCTTTTGACGCTTCGCCGCCCAAGCAGAAACTGGTTCAAAATCATTCAGAATCAGATCATAACCCGATAGATCCAATTGACGGATTTCATTCATTAATTGCATAGGGCTATTGTTGAGCGCGGTTTGGAGATAGTTTACTCGTCCTTGTTCAAACACAAAGGTTAAACCACGACGAATTTGGTAGTCGCCGAAACTCTCCATAGAGAAAAATTTTTGCGCTTCGCGACCGGAAAACAAGAAATCCACTTTCGCATCAGTATGTTGGAAAGCTTCACTCATTGCCCGAGCGCGGGCAATGTGCCCATTTCCGGTACCTTGAACACCATACAGAATCTTCAAAAACTCATCTCCAACAACTGCATTGAAACCGTTGCACAGCTAGCACCAAGAATGGCACCAATAATCACATCCGTTAAAAAATGAACGCCAAGCAGAATTCTCGCACTGCCAATGAGAGCCGCCCACATAAAGGCAATTTCATAACCATCTGGATAGAACTGACCAATCAAAGTCGCCATCACAAATGCCGCGGCGGTATGACCAGAAGGCAGGCTATAACGATCAGACGGAGTAATAAAAGCGGTTAATACAGGTGAGAGTTCTTGAGGGCGTCGGCGTTGAAAGCCATTTTTTAGCAACCAGTACAGAGGTAGTTCGAGAGCAAATGCCACTAAACCTGCAGCTAAAAAATTTGAGCCATGGCTACCACCAATCGCCCAAGCTAAAACACCAAATAGAGCATATAAATGTCCATCTCCAGTATGGGAGACAGCTTTACTGATCCGCGCGACTGGTTGGTTAAACCTGTGCTGTAGGCAAAGCATCGAAAAAGCTAAATCAAGCTTTGCGATGGGCTTGATGGTTTTCATGGCATCCCCTTATTTTCAATTGAAAATGCTTCAAATAGAAATGTTGCTATCTCCAAGCTAAAAGCAATAGATTGCAAATCCGTGACTGTTTGTTTGTAAATGGATGACAGTTAGTCGTAGTACCGCAATAAATTTGTTTACCTTAGTCTTACACTCTGGCTCCAATGGGTTACATTGACGACAGGCTTTCAACAACTAACTGCTGATTTTTGCCTTGTTGACGAAGTAACTGCTCCGATATGAACAAAAAAACAACTTTAGGGTTGACGCGCTCGGTTGAGTACGGTACTAATTTGTTAATTCAAATTTGTGGATGTTAATAATGACAATTCGTTCTTCTCTACTCCTGAACCTGCTCCTTATCGTGAATCAATCGCGCGGGTAATGAGTGGACGGAAGACACCACAACAGATTTACAAGAACCCGCACACGATGCGGGTTTTTTTATAACTAAATTCAGGAAGTAAACGATTAACTCTTCGAGTAAGGAAGCAAACATGAACGATCAGGTCATCATATTCGATACAACTTTGCGCGACGGTGAACAGGCGTTGTCAGCAAGCCTAACGGTAAAAGAGAAGCTGCAAATCGCTTACGCATTAGAACGCTTAGGTGTTGACGTGATCGAAGCGGGCTTCCCTGTTTCCTCACCGGGTGATTTCGAATCGGTACAAACTATTGCAAAAAATATCAAAAACAGCCGAATCTGTGCTCTTTCACGTGCCGTTGCGAAAGATATAGATGCGGCCGCTGAAGCATTAAAAGTGGCAGAGCAATTCCGAATCCACACTTTCTTGGCAACATCGACCATTCACGTTCAAGACAAGCTTCGTCGTAGTTATGACGATGTCGTAGAGATGGCGGTGAACGCGGTGAAACATGCTCGCCAATATACTGATGATGTGGAATTTTCTTGTGAAGATGCAGGTCGAACACCAATAGACAACCTATGCCGTATGGTTGAAGCAGCAATCAATGCAGGCGCTCGCACTATCAACATTCCAGACACTGTAGGTTACACAGTGCCAAGTGAATTTGGTGGCATCATCCAAACCCTATTTAACCGAGTGCCAAACATTGATAAAGCGATTATCTCTGTGCACTGTCACGATGACTTGGGCATGTCTGTGGCGAACTCCATTGCAGCAGTTCAAGCCGGTGCTCGCCAGATCGAAGGTACGATTAATGGTATCGGTGAACGCGCAGGTAACTGTGCTTTAGAAGAGATCGCCATGATCATCAAAACTCGTCAGGAGTTTTTGGGTGTTCACACTGGTATCAAGCATGAAGAAATTCACCGTACCAGCAAATTGGTTAGCCAACTTTGCAACATGCCAATTCAGAGCAACAAAGCGATTGTTGGTGCAAACGCATTCAGCCACTCTTCAGGCATTCACCAAGATGGAATGTTGAAAAACAAGAATACCTACGAAATCATGACGCCGGAGTCTATTGGCTTGAAAAACCAAGCGCTTAACTTGACTAGCCGTAGTGGCCGTGCAGCGGTGAAGAGTCATATGGACTCCATGGGTTACAACGAAAACGAATACAACCTAAACGCGCTATACGAAGACTTCTTGAAGCTTGCTGACCGCAAAGGCCAAGTGTTCGACTATGATTTGGAAGCATTGATGCACTTCTCAAATCTTCGCGATGAAGATGATTACTACAAGTTGAACTATTTGAGTGTTCAATCTGGTAGTGTTATGGCGACAACCAGCGTCAAAATGCTTTGTGGTGACGAAGAGAAATGTGAAGCCGCTGTCGGTAATGGTCCGGTAGATGCTTTATATCAATGTATCTACCGTGTAACTGGCTATGACATCGTGTTAGACAAATTCGACTTAACCGCAAAAGGAGAAGGCGAAGATGGTTTAGGTCAGGCAGACATCATTGCCAACTACAAAGGACGCAAGTACCACGGCACAGGCATATCTACGGATATCGTTGAAGCCTCTGGTCAAGCGCTATTGCATGTTATCAACAGCATTCATCGCGCGAACCAAATTGAAGAAATCAAACAGAAGAAGAAAGTCATTGCAGGCGTGTAATTCCAGCAGAAATTATAAGCAATGACAGCTAACACAACATTGAACGAATATTATCAAAATTAGTGAAGGACTCGCATGACAGACAAAACGTATAAGATTGCCGTACTATCAGGTGACGGCATCGGCCCAGAAGTAATGCAACAAGCACACAAAGTACTTGATGCAATCGAACAAAAACACAAGTTAACTTTCGTGCGTGATGAACATGACGTCGGCGGTATTGCGATTGATAACCACGGCTGTCCTCTACCTGACAGCACACTTCGCGCATGTGAAGAATCCGATGCAGTTTTGTTCGGTTCTGTTGGCGGTCCTAAATGGGAACATCTTCCACCCAATGAGCAACCTGAACGTGGCGCGCTTCTACCACTACGTAAACATTTCCAATTGTTCTGTAACTTGCGTCCAGCACAGATCCACAAAGGGCTAGAAGCGTTCTCTCCTCTTCGTGCGGATATTTCTGATCGTGGTTTTGATATTGTTGTTGTCCGTGAGCTAACGGGCGGTATTTACTTTGGTCAGCCTAAAGGCCGTGAAGGTGAAGGCGCTAACGAGAAAGCGTTTGATACTGAGGTTTACCATCGTTTTGAAATCGAGCGTATCGCTAAGATTGCTTTTGAATCAGCGCGTCTACGCCGTAAGAAAGTCTGTTCTATCGATAAAGCAAACGTACTTCAAAGCTCTATTCTATGGCGCGAAGTCGTCACTGAAATTGCAAAAGATTACCCAGATGTTGAGTTATCACATATGTATATTGATAACGCGACTATGCAGTTGATCAAAGACCCTTCTCAGTTTGACGTCATGCTATGTTCAAACATCTTCGGCGACATTCTTTCTGATGAATGTGCAATGATCACTGGCTCAATGGGTATGCTTCCTTCTGCAAGTATGAATGAAAGTAAGTTTGGTCTGTATGAACCAGCGGGCGGCAGTGCTCCTGATATTGCAGGTAAAAACATTGCTAACCCTGTCGCGCAAATCCTTTCTGCAGCACTTATGCTTCGCTACAGCTTAGGTGAAGAAGCAGCTGCACAAGATATCGAAGCCGCAGTAGGCAAAGCACTATCAGCAGGCGAATTAACGGCGGATCTATCAGGTAGCAAGCCTGCGCTGACCACCTCGCAAATGGGCGACAAAATCGCTGAATACATTCTTAATTCATAATAATTAGTACTCTCGCCAGCCAATGACCGATTTACCTGTCATTGGCTACTCAAGGAGAGCGAGACAAGGAAGCAAACACATGGGCAAAACATTATATGAAAAAGTCTACGACGCCCACGTCGTAGTTGCCGCGGAAGGCGAAAACCCAATTCTATACATCGACCGTCACTTGGTTCATGAGGTAACTTCACCTCAAGCGTTTGATGGCTTACGCGAGAAAGGACGCAAACTGCGCCAAGTAAGCAAAACTTTCGCAACTATGGATCACAACGTTTCAACCACAACGAAAGACATCAATGCATCGGGTGAAATGGCTCGAATCCAAATGCAAACACTAGCAAAAAACTGCGAAGAGTTTGGTGTAACCCTTTACGACATTAACCACAAATACCAAGGTATCGTTCACGTAATGGGCCCTGAACTAGGCATTACGCTTCCTAGTATGACGATTGTTTGTGGTGACTCTCACACAGCTACGCATGGCGCATTTGGTTCTTTGGCATTCGGCATCGGTACTTCTGAAGTTGAGCACGTAATGGCAACTCAAACGCTAAAACAAGCTCGTGCTAAAACGATGAAAATCGAAGTTAAAGGCAAAGTCGCTCCGGGTATCACAGCAAAAGATATTGTTCTAGCGATTATCGGCAAAACGACGGCAGCGGGCGGTACAGGTTACGTAGTAGAGTTCTGCGGTGAAGCGATTCGCGATCTTTCTATGGAAGGTCGTATGACGGTATGTAACATGGCTATCGAACTAGGTGCTAAAGCCGGTTTGATTGCTCCTGACCAAACAACGTTTGATTACATCAAAGGCCGTAAGTTTGCTCCAACAGGCGCAGATTGGGATGCAGCTGTTGAGTACTGGCAAACACTGAAAACAGACGATGATGCGAAATTCGACGCGGTTGTAACTCTAGATGCTGCAAGTATTCGTCCTCAAGTCACTTGGGGAACCAACCCAGGCCAAGTTATTGCGGTTGATACACCAATTCCTTCACCAGAATCGTTTAGCGATCCTGTAGAACGTGTATCTGCTGAAAAAGCTTTGGCATACATGGGCCTAGAAGCTGGCAAAATGCTATCAGATTACAAAGTAGATAAAGTCTTTGTCGGTTCTTGTACTAACTCTCGAATTGAAGATATGCGTGCAGCAGCTGCAGTTGCGAAAGGTAAGAAAGTCGCATCACATGTACAGGCACTAATCGTTCCAGGATCGGAACAGGTAAAAGCTCAAGCAGAAGCTGAAGGCTTAGACAAGATCTTCATCGAAGCTGGTTTTGAGTGGCGTTTACCAGGTTGTTCTATGTGTCTGGCTATGAACAATGACCGTTTAGGTGCTGGTGAACGTTGTGCATCAACCTCAAACCGTAACTTTGAAGGACGTCAGGGTCGTGATGGTAGAACCCATCTAGTTAGCCCTGCGATGGCTGCAGCAGCAGCGATTGCTGGTCACTTTGTCGATATTCGTAACCACTAAGGATAGAGGAAATATAAATGGCAGGTTTTCAACAACACACAGGCTTAGTTGTTCCTCTTGATTCGGCGAACATCGACACTGATGCAATCATCCCAAAGCAATTTCTACAGAAAGTAAACCGCACTGGCTTTGGTAAACACCTTTTCCATGACTGGCGCTTCCTTGATGATGCTGGTGAGCAACCAAATCCAGATTTCGTCATGAATCAAGCTCGTTACAAAGGTGCGAGTATTCTGTTAGCGCGTGAGAACTTCGGCTGTGGTTCTTCTCGTGAACACGCACCATGGGCGCTTGCTGACTATGGTATTCAGGTGATGATTGCTCCAAGTTTTGCAGACATTTTCTATGGCAACTCTATCAACAACCAAATGGTTCCTGTTCGTTTAACAGAGCAAGAAGTTGACGAGATTTTCCAATATGTTCAAGCAAACGAAGGTGCGCAGGTTACCGTTGATCTGGAAAAAATGATCGTGACAGCAAACGGTAAAGAATATGGATTCGAAATCGATGAATTCCGTCGTCACTGTTTGCTAAATGGCCTAGACAACATTGGTCTGACTCTGCAACACGAAGCTAAAATTGCAGAGTATGAAGCGAAAATTCCTTCATTCTTAAGATAGCGAAAATGAATATAGGGTTGCAGACAAGCAACCCTTTTTTATCGCTGAAATAAAAGCGTAGTAACCTTGGTCTTATTGTCTACATACCCTTTAACTGACACTGTTTATGAAAAGACTTCTTGCGTATGCACTTTTGCTGTTCTCACCACTTTCGTTTTCGGCACCTAAATCCGATTTATGGCCTTATTGGAATGTCAGCAATCAACAAAGCACTACTTCACTATCACACCACAAATGGCAAGCCATTCTAGACATTTATCTTATCTCTCAGGGTGAATACACTTTGTTTAAATACGCCCAAGTCACGCCATCCGATAAAGAGAAGCTCACGCAATATTTATCTGATTTATCGAATACTGACCCAAGAGAAATGAACAAAAAAGAACAGTATGCATATTGGGTAAACCTCTATAACGCACTCACAGTACAACTCATATTGGATAATTACCCTGTTGCCTCAATCACCAAAATCGGTAGTTGGTTTGGTTTTGGTCCATGGGATGATGAAATCGCAAATGTGGCAGGAAAGCCTTTAACGCTCAATGATATAGAGCATCGAATTTTAAGACCTATTTGGGGTGACCCGAGAACACATTATGCAATCAATTGTGCCAGCCTAGGATGCCCTAACCTGCAACCAAAAGCATTCACCGCAGAAAACACTGAGTTTCTGTTAGAAAAGGCGGCTCATGATTTCATCAATAGTCACAAAGGTGTTTCGTATCGAGATGGTCATCTGACCCTTTCTTCTATTTATGATTGGTTTGCGGAAGATTTTAGTAGCAGAACTCAATTGTTTGACCATCTGAGCAAATACCGAACGGGAGTAACTCATTATGAAGGGAAAATAAAATATGAGTACGACTGGAAACTGAATGAGAAGAAATAACGAACGTTTAGAATAACGGATATGAAAAAGCCCCTGTATCTCTACAGGGGCTCGGAAATAAAGCCTAGCGATGTCCTACTCTCACATGGGGAGACCCCACACTACCATCGGCGCTATTGTGTTTCACTTCTGAGTTCGGCATGGAATCAGGTGGGTCCACAATGCTATGGTCGCTAAGCAAATTTTTTGACGGCATAAGCGCGTCTAATACATGGTGCTGATACCCAGAATCGAACTGGGGACCTCATCCTTACCAAGGATGCGCTCTACCGACTGAGCCATATCAGCAAAAACGGTGTCTTCTAAGACTAAAAAAGCCCGTCGTTAGACGGGCTCTTTTTAAATATGAGCCTGGCGATGTCCTACTCTCACATGGGGAGACCCCACACTACCATCGGCGCTAATTCGTTTCACTTCTGAGTTCGGCAAGGAATCAGGTGGGTCCAAATCGCTATGGTCGCCAAGCAAAATTTTAAAATTCGGAAAGCTGTTGTCAGTTCTTATACACAATCAAGTTTATGTTCTTATTTGAGTCCATCAAAACCCCTTGGGTGTTGTATGGTTAAGCCTCACGGGCAATTAGTACAGGTTAGCTCAATGCCTCACAGCACTTACACACCCTGCCTATCAACGTTCTAGTCTCGAACAACCCTTTAGGACGCTTAAAGCGCCAGGGAGAACTCATCTCAGGGCTTGCTTCCCGCTTAGATGCTTTCAGCGGTTATCAATTCCGAACTTAGCTACCGGGCAATGCTA